>LNZR01000080.1 GCA_002007365.1 Epulopiscium sp. Nele67-Bin005
TCTTGTAAAAGCTAAGGTTGATGTAGTTACAGTTGATACAGCTCATGGACATTCTCAAGGGGTAATTGATACAGTTAAGAAAATTAAAGAAGCATACCCAGAACTTCAAGTTATCGCTGGAAACGTAGCAACTGGAGAGGCTACACAAGCTTTAATTGATGCTGGAGCAGATGCTGTTAAAGTTGGGATTGGACCAGGTTCAATTTGTACAACACGTGTAGTTGCAGGGGTTGGAGTGCCTCAAATTACAGCGATTGAAGAATGTGCGAAAGTTGCAGATAAATACGGAGTTCCAATTATTGCAGATGGTGGAATTAAATATTCTGGAGATGTTGTTAAAGCTATCGGAATGGGAGCTTCAGTTTGTATGATGGGTTCTGTTTTAGCTGGGTGTGATGAAAGTCCAGGAGCTATGGAACTTTACCAAGGAAGAAAGTATAAAGTATATCGTGGAATGGGTTCAATTGCTGCAATGGAACAAGGAAGTAAAGATAGATATTTCCAAACAGATGCGAAAAAACTTGTGCCAGAAGGGGTTGAAGGGCGTGTTGCTTATAAAGGGTCACTTTCTGATGCAGTTTTCCAAATGATTGGTGGACTTCGTGCAGGAATGGGTTATGCAGGGTCTAAAACTATTGAAGAACTTCGTGAAAAAGCTACATTTACGCAAATTACAAGTGCAGGATTAAAAGAAAGTCACCCTCACGATATTCATATTACAAAAGAAGCGCCAAATTACAGCATTAAATACTAAGGAGGAAATCCATGCATAACCAAGATGAAATAATTGTAGTTCTTGATTTTGGAGGGCAGTACAATCAATTAATTGCAAGACGTGTACGAGAAAATAACGTTTATTGTGAGGTTCACCCTTATGATATTAGTATGGAAAAATTAAAACAATTAGCACCTAAAGGGATTATTTTTACAGGTGGGCCAAACAGTGTTTACGCTGAAGATTCGCCAATTTGTAGCAAAGAAGTTTTTGAACTGGGAATTCCTATTTTAGGGATTTGTTATGGTGCTCAACTTATGGCTCATATGTTAGGTGGGACGGTTTCGACTGCGCCAGTTAGTGAATATGGTAAGACGGAAGTTGAAGTTAATACATCTGTTCAACTTTTTGAAGGGGTAAATAAATCTACAATTTGTTGGATGAGTCACACAGATTATATTGAAAAGTTGCCAACAAATTTTGAGGCTATTTCAAATACTCCAGTTTGTCCAGTTGCAGGAATGCAAAATACAAATGAAAATTTATATGCTGTACAGTTTCACCCAGAAGTAATGCATACTGAAGAAGGTCACACAATGCTTTCTAATTTTGTTAAGAAAATTTGTGGTTGCCAAGGTCATTGGAAAATGGACGCATTTGTTGAAACTAGCATTGCAAATCTAAAGACCAAAATTGGAGATGGAAAAGTATTATGTGCTTTATCAGGTGGAGTTGATTCATCGGTTGCAGCTGTTATGTTATCAAAAGCAATCGGAAAGCAATTAACTTGTGTATTTGTTGACCATGGTTTACTTAGAAAAGATGAAGGTGATGAAGTAGAGGCGATTTTTTCAGGGGAAAATAGCAAATATGAGTTGAACTTTATTAGAGTTGATGCAAGTGAGCGTTTCTTTGAAAAATTAAAAGGTGTAACTGAACCAGAAGCTAAACGTAAAATTATTGGTGAAGAATTTATAAGAGTTTTTGAAGAAGAAGCTAAAAAAATTGGAACAGTAGATTATTTAGTTCAAGGTACAATTTATCCTGATGTAATTGAAAGTGGACATGGAAAATCTGCTGTAATTAAGTCTCATCACAATGTAGGGGGACTGCCTGATTATGTGGACTTTAAAGAAATTATTGAGCCACTTAGATTGTTATTTAAAGATGAGGTTAGAAAAGCAGGTTTAGAACTTGGATTGCCAGAGTATTTAGTGTTTAGACAACCATTCCCAGGGCCTGGGCTTGGAATTAGAATTATCGGTGAAGTAACTCCAGATAAGGTAAAAATTGTTCAGGAGGCAGACCATATCTACCGTGAAGAGATTGTAAAAGCTGGTGTAGATAAAGATATCAATCAATATTTTGCAGGTCTTACAAATATGCGTTCGGTAGGAGTTATGGGTGATGAGCGAACTTATGATTATGCAATTGCCTTACGTGCTGTAACTACTAGTGATTTTATGACAGCTGAAAGTGCAGAACTCCCTTGGGAAGTGCTTGGAAAAGTAACGACTAGAATTATTAATGAAGTAAAAGGTGTTAACCGTGTACTTTATGATTGCACAGGAAAGCCACCAGCAACTATAGAATTTGAATAGTGAAAAATGCCTTGAAACCCTTATATATTAGGGAATTTCAAGGTCTTTTTTGTGTAAAGAATATGCTAGGAGGCTTTCCCTAACGGGCATTTTCTTTAGCAAGGAATAGACAAGGTTTTGAAGATGAAAAAGGAATAGGAACATTATTTTTTGAGTTAGAGAGAATATTTAAGAAGAAGAAACTCAAAATTATTTTCCTAGAAAACGTAAAAAAATTAGTAGGACATGATAATAGAAATACTTTTAGAATTATCTTAGAAAAGTTAGATGAAGCAGGATACTATGTAAAGTATCAGGTATTAAATACCATGGATTATGGAGATATACCACAAAAAAGAGAGTGTATATATATTATTGGATTTAGAAGTAAATCTTTATACCAAAAGTTTGAATTTCCAAGACCAATACAATTTAGAACACCATTATCTAGTGTTATAAATTATCATGATAAAGTTGAAGATAAATATTACTATACTTCATCTTGTAGTTTTTATGAGAAATTAGTGTAAGGGGTGTTAGAATAAATTTTGGGGAAGGAGTTATAAGTTATGCAAATAGAGCATTATTTGGGAAAGCTTACAACTAACGAAGTTGAAGAGATAGAAAAAATTTTGGATATAGTTAATGAGATTGGAGAAAATCGTTTTGAAATAAGTTTGGAAAATGAGTATCCTTCTTTGCTAATTGGAGTAAAAGATTTTGGAAGAATTGCAACTTTGGTATATTGTCCTGAGCGAGGTCAAATGTTTGCTATTCCTGATACTCAAGGAAATAGATACCACTCAAATATAACAGAAATTAAAAGAGTAGTTCAAATATTTTTGAGAAATAAAGGACAATTTATATAAAAAATATTTGTTTTTGGTAAAAAAGGAAATACTTGGAGTGATATTAATAAGGAAAGAACTCCTATTATAAACTTTAAACTTGATAAAATTAGTGAGAAGACGGAACTGTATTTATACTTATGTAGAAAATTTGAGGAAAGTAAATATATAATAAATATTCATGCTCTGTGATTAAAAATTATAGAGTGTTTTTTTATGCAAATTTTTACAAAACGAATTAAACTAAATATTTTTGAAATGAAAAATAAGGAGCAGAAAAAATAAAAAAATTTAGTATGAGGTGATTAAAAGGAAAAAAGAATGGCTATACTCTTAAAAAAAGTTGGAAAAGGAGATAAAAATATTTTTGCAAAAGTGATTATGCGTATGGGAATTTGGCTATAATCTAGGCAAAGTGAGAGAGAGGAAAATTTTAAAAAGTGATTAGGAAGTTGATTAAAGTAAGAAAAAATTGGTAATACTCTTAGATGAAAAAATTAAAACCTTGAAATTTATGTTCAAAAATAATAAACTATAAAAAATACCAAAACAAAGGAGAAAAAATGTCTGTTACGTTTAAGCTAGAGGATTTTGAGGGGCCATTAGATTTATTATTACATTTATTAAGCAAAAACAAGATGAACATTTATGATATAGAAATTTTTTTGATAACTAAGCAGTATATGCAATATTTAGATGAGGCGAAGGAGTTAGAACTTGAGTCGATGAGTGAGTTTATCGTTATGGCATCAACGTTGCTTCTTATTAAATCAAAAATGCTTTTGCCAAAGCCAAAAAAAGAAAATGTTGAGGAGGAAGACCCTAGGGAGGAGCTTGTGCGAAAGCTTTTGGAGTATAAAAAAATAAAATATATTGCTCAGGAATTAGATGAGCGTCAGGAGGAAAATTTAGGGTATTGTTTTAGGAATACTGAAATTATTAATATGATAGATGTTTCACCTCTAACTAGTGAGGAAATTCTTAAAGATACTACATTGGATTTGCTTTATGAGGCGTATGAAACATTGTTGCATCTTAAAAAAATTAATATGGATACTAAAGAGCAAGAAATTTCACAGGAAATTCTCAAAAAAGATAGTTATACTATTAAGGAAAAAAGTACATATATTTTAAATGTTCTACAGCGTCAAGGCGAAGTAACTTTTTTTAATTTATGTAGACCAGAAATGCCTAAAATGGAGTTGATTGTAACGTTTATGAGTTTGCTTGAGTTAGTTCATAAAAATAGAGTTTTGTTAAAGCAAGAAAATTATACTAAAGATATTATTATTACAGGGGTGAAAGAATGATGAAACGAACAATGTTAGAGAGCCAATTAGAGTCAATTCTCTTTTTTGCAGGAGATGTTGTTGCTATAGATAGGTTGTGTAATGTGTGTGAGGTTGCTGAAATTGAGGTTCATAAAGCGGTTATGCAACTTAATGAAGGTTATGAAAAAATGAATAGTGGGTTAAATATTTTGGAAATACAGACAGGTTATCAAATGTGTACTATTCCACAAAATATAAATGTTATACAGAGGTATAAACAAAAACCTCCTAAGAAGTTATTAACACAAGCACTTCTTGAAACTTTGGCAGTAATTGCATATGCTCAACCTATTACTAAAGTTCAAATTGAGGATATTAGAGGGGTTAGAGCTGAGCATACTTTGGCAAAATTAACCGAGTATAACTTAATAGAAGAAGTTGGAAGAATGAATGTTGTGGGGAAACCGATTTTATTTGGGACTACTTCTGAATTTCTTAGGCATTTTGGATTTTCAAGCGTTGCAGACATTCCGACAGTAAAAGAAGCAGTGCTTGAGGTGTTTAAAAAAGAGGTTCAACAAGAAATAAACTTTGTTGATGAGATAAAAGAGGTATAAAACCTTTATAATGAGGGAAGCTAAAAATAGGACATTATAAGAAGGAGCTTAATTATGAAATGTAAACAAGGACTTTTCCTATTAACATTAGTAATAGGAGCAACACCTATTTTTGCTGACTCGTCAGTAGGCACTTTGGGTGCTAAAGGGGCAATTTTAGTTGAACCTGAAAGTAAGAGAATTTTGTATAGTGTACATGGGGAAGAACCTTTGCCTATGGCTAGTACAACAAAAATTATGACTTGTATTTTGGTGCTTGAAAAAGGAAATTTAGATGACATTGTAACTGTGTCAAAACAAGCTTCTCAAGCACCACCAGTAAAGTTAAAGTTGAAAGCAGGTGAGAAACAAAAGCTAGGAGATTTATTGTATTCGTTAATGTTGGAATCTCATAACGATACTTCTGTGGCGATTGCAGAACATGTTGGAGGAAGTGTTGAGGAATTTTGTAATATGATGACTGAGATGGCTCACTCTATCGGTGCTACTCAAAGTTCTTTTAAAACTCCAAATGGATTAGATGCCGAAGGACATTATGCTAGTCCATATGATCTTGCGATTATAGCAGGGTATGCTCTTGAAAATCCAAAATTTGTAGAAATAATAAATACACCAAATAAAACTATTCCAAGTGAAGCTTTGGAGGGTAGTTATCGACATGACTTGCAAAATAAAAACAGATTTTTATCTATGGTTTCAGGAGCAAATGGCGTAAAAACAGGCTATACATCAAAGGCTGGACATTGTTTTGTAGGTGCTGCAAAGCGTGATGATATGCAACTTATCGGGGTGGCTCTTGGCAATTTTGGGAATAGTGGAAAAAGTCGAAAGTACACAGATGTGCAAAAAATGATAGAATATGGCTTTAAAAATTTCAAGCCTTATGTTATTATAGATAACAATCAGATACTTGATACGATAGCAGTTACGTATGGAAAATCGAAAGATGTTAAATTAGTAGCTCAAGAACAACTAAAAATTCCTCTTACAAAGGAAGAAGTAGAAAAAGTTAAGCTTAGTATTACAAAGCCTGATGCAATGGAAGCACCTATTAAAAAAGACCAAGAAATTGGACGTGTGGATATTGTTTTAGATGGATTAGTTTTAGGAACAACACCTCTTTATGCTGAAAGTGACGTAGCAAAAATGACATTATTAGAGCGCTTTAAAGAATATATGCAAACGCTATAACAGTGGGGAGGGTACGGAAAGGATTACAAAAATGCGACTACAAAAGTATTTAGCTGACGCTGGAATTGGGTCAAGAAGAAAATGTGAGGAATATATATTAGAGGGAAAAGTTACAATTAATGGACAAATGGCAACTTTGGGATTAAAAGTGGATATAGGTGACAAAATAACTTTTGAGGGGAAGCCTGTCGGTTCTCAAGAAAAAAAAGTATATTATATGCTAAATAAGCCCCCTGGTTACATTACTTCTGTTTCAGATGAAAGGGACAGAAAGACGGTTCTTGAGTTGTTGCCTGATGTTAAAGAGAGAATTTTTCCTGTAGGAAGGCTGGATTATCAGACTTCTGGATTATTATTGCTTACAAATGATGGAGATTTTGCGTATGCTCTTACTCACCCAAAACATAAAGTGGCTAAAACTTATGTTGCAATTGTAAAAGGAAAAGTAACTCAACACGTTATAGATAGGTTGCAAAGTGGTATTAAGATAGAAGATTATACTACGGCCCCTGCAAAAGTATCTTTAATTGAACAAGGGGATAAAAAAAGCAAGCTTCAAATAATAATTTCTGAAGGCAAAAATAGGCAGGTTAGAAAGATGTGTTCAGCTGTTGGACATGATGTTGTGTCGTTGGAGCGTATTGCTGTTGGAAAAGTAAATACAAAAGGGATATCACGAGGGCAGTTTAGACAGCTAACTAAAAAAGAAGTTGAGTATTTTAAGGGGTTTGGAGTATAAATGTGGACAAGAGATATAACTCAAAATGCTCATCAATTTATTTTATCTCATATTAGTAATTGTGAGGAAAATAGTCTAAATGTACTTGATGCAACAATGGGCAATGGGAATGACACATTATTTTTAGCAAGTCTTGCTCAAGCTAGAGAGGTTTGGGCATTTGATGTACAGCGATTGGCAATTAAAAATACAAAAGAAAATTTAGAGAATAAGTTAAATATATTATCAGATAGTTCAAATAAATACCATAATACAAATATAGAAAATATTAACGAAGTAAGTATAAAAACATCAAATAATACTAAAATTAATCTTATTTGCCAATCACACTTAGCCTTTACAGATTTTATTACTGATAAATTAGATATAATAATGTTTAATTTGGGGTATCTCCCAACTAGTGATAAAAAAATTTCTACAGAGGCTGAGATTACTGTAAAAACTATCGAAAAATGTTTGAAACAACTAAATTCGATGGGTATAATGACTATAATTACTTATATTGGTCATGATAATGGTATGGAATATAGTATTATTAAACAATATTTAGGTAATATAGCATATAAAGATTATAAAGTTTTACGTATTACAATAGATAACGCAAGTGAAAATTGTCCACAATTATTTGTTGTAATAAAGGAGTAAGAGGGAAAAAGCACCAAAATAATACACACAAAAAATATTTTAGAATAAAAAAGCAACTCTTTTAAATAAATAGACTATATTTTTTGTTGCAAAGTGTGTATAATGAAAAAAGAATGTATTAAAGGAGGAGTTATAATGGAAGATAACTTAACAATGTATGACTTAATGGCTGATGTCGAAAAGTCAATGGCAAAAATCCATAAAAACGAAATTAAACAAGCAGAAGTAATTGAGGTAACAGAAAATGAAATTACGGTAGATATTGGTTACCGTGCAGATGCAATCATTCCTTGGAAGGAGTATAGCTCTGAGCCTGTTGTTGATAAATCTGAAGTTAAAGTTGGTGATACCTTTAAAGTTGCCATCATGAGAATAGATGATGGTGAAGGGAATGTATTGGTTTCAAAACGCCGTGCTGAATCAGAACGTGCGATGGGTGAAATCGAAACTTTATATAAAGATCAAGCTATTGTTGATGTAAAAATTAAAGAAGCTACAAAAGGTGGGTTAATCACATTTGTAAAAGGAGTACGTGCCTTTATTCCAGGTTCACAAATTACAGATACATACGTAGAAGATTTAAATAGCTACGTAGGACAAACTTTACCTGTACAAATTATTCAATTTGAACCAAAAAACAGAAGACTTGTGTTGTCTGGAAAGACTTTAGCTAGACAACAAAAAAGTCAAAAGCGTGCTGAGCGTCTTTCTCAACTTGTAGTTGGAGAAGTTTACACTGGAACTATTACAAAACTTATGCCATACGGAGCTTTTGTAAGCTTAGATGGTGTTGAGGGACTTGTTCACAATACTGATTTATCATGGGTTAGAATTAAACACCCATCTGATGTTGTTAAAGAAGGTGAAGCGGTTAAAGTTAAAGTTTTAAGTGTAGATAACGAAAAAGGCCGAGTTGCATTAAGTGTTAAAGATATGCTAGAAGATCCATGGCAAGCAGCAATGGGTAATTTAGAAGAAGGACAAACGGTTTCAGGATCAGTTGTTAAATTTATGAGTTTTGGAGCTTTTGTTAAAATTAGTGAAGGTGTTGAAGGATTAGTTCATATCTCACAAATTTGTGACAAGCGTATTACAAAGCCAGAAGAAGCATTAGAGATTGGTCAAGAAGTTAACGTAAAAATTACTAAGATTGACCGTCAAGAAAAGAAAATTGCATTAAGTATTTTGGCAGCCCAAACTGTCTAACACATTTTTAAAAGAGCTGTTTAATGCAGCTCTTTTATTTTTAATGTAAAGGGTGATAGTATGAAATGGAGATGGCTTGAACGATTAAAAAATCGCCGTAAAAAAAGTGGAATAACTGTTGAAGACCAAATTGAGGCAAACGATATAGATGGTCTGTTTGATGTACTTAGAGCTAATTATCTAAGACTTAGTAAACTTAAACGTAGACTAAAATCTTTGGAACAAACTAAGGCTTGTTTTGAAAGTTATGAAAGTCTTTCAAAAGATGAAAAAGATAAACTTCATAATTTAGCACTGTCGTATAAAGATAGTGTTGATGATAGAAGAAAGCTTCAGGCTAGACTGATACGAAATAATCCTGCTCTTAATAGGCTAGTGAAATATGAGAAAGAACTGCCTTCATTAATTGAAGAGTTAAAATCTGTATCTAACCAAGTAAAAATTACAACTAGTAATATAAAATATTTAAAAGAAGAGCAAGAAGAATTAAGGGAAGATAGAATAGTTTTGATTAATGGCTATCGCTATCTTAAAATTTTTGGGGTTGTATGTTTAAGTTTAATTGCAATAGCCATGTTTTTAATTTTTGCTATGATGCAGGTATTACGGCAAGATATTTGGTTATATATTACGGGGATTTGTACAATATTTTTATTTTTTGTAGCTGGGCTAGTTTTTGCAAAAGATAAGCTCGAGAAGGAAATTAGAAAAAATGAGTTGCTTCAACAAAAAGTAGCTAAATATATAAATAAATATCATGTATATTATTACAATGCCAAAGCCTACCAAGATTATGAATTTCAAAAGCTTGGAGTAGATAGCATGGCACAACTTGAACTTTACTATAACAGATATATGCAAAATAAAGATCATGAACATACGTATAATCAATTGCGTGTTAGAATGTTAACTATCGAGCAAAAAATGAAAGAAACACTTACTGGCAATATGCTTGACCCAACTAGTACAGAGATGCTTGAGGAATGGATTTTATCTCCAGGCAAGCAAGAACAAGCCCGTGCTTTAATTAATGAATATGAGCAGTTAGCTGAACAGGTGAATTCTCTTGAGGAGTATGAGCAAGATATTTATAGACAAATATTTATTTATGGTGAAGTTGAGGAATATAAGGAAACAGTTACCAAAAAACTTGATCGTCACTATAGATTAACAAAAGAAACAGAAAGTATTGAAGAGGAAGAGGAATTATCCTTGCCACAAGAAAAACCAAAGAGTAGAAGGTGGCGAAAGGAGGAAGTTGCATACAATTAATAGGATTTGTATTATTTGTAATCGGCCTTGGAATTTGCTTTTTGGCAAAACGAATAATTATGAGAAAAATGGATATAGACCAGCAAGATAGAAAGGAATTTGAAATGTTAGTTTCAGGTGCAATTTTAGCAGTTAGGCTTGCAGGGTTAGTTACGTCAGCCCTTGGTTTTATATTTTTATTAATAAGCTAAAGAAAATGAAATATGGAGGTTTTTTGTGTTAGAAAAAGTTTATAATCCGAAATTGGTAGAAGATAGGTTATATAAGAAGTGGGTTGATAAAAATTATTTTCATGCAGAGGTTGATAAATCGAAAAAGCCATTTACCATTATGATGCCACCACCAAATATAACTGGTAGGTTGCATATGGGACACGCTTTAGATAATACTTTGCAAGATATTTTAATTAGGTACAAACGTATGCAGGGGTATAATGTTCTTTGGTTACCAGGGACTGACCACGCAAGTATCGCTACAGAAGTTAAAGTTACAAATCAACTTGCTGAACAAGGAATTTTAAAAGATGAGCTTGGCAGAGAAGGATTTTTGGAAAAAGTTTGGGATTGGAAAAATCAATCAGGGAGCATTATTACAGAGCAGTTAAAAACTTTGGGAGTTTCTTGCGACTGGCAAAGAGAGCGTTTTACTATGGACGATGGATTGTCAAATGCAGTTCAAGAAGTTTTTATCAAATTATACGAAAAAGGGTATATTTATAAAGGTGAAAGAATTGTAAACTGGTGTCCAGTGTGCCAGACAGCTATTTCAGATGCTGAAGTTGAACACAAAGAGCAAGATGGATTTTTTTATCATTTACGTTATCCAATTGATGGGACAGATGAATTTATAAATCTTGCTACAACTCGCCCAGAAACAATGCTTGGAGATACTGCAATCGCTGTAAATCCTGAAGATGAGAGATATCAACATCTAATTGGAAAAATGATTAATCTTCCTCTTACAGACCGTCAAATTCCAATTATTGCTGATGAATACGTTGATAAAGAATTTGGAACAGGGGTTGTAAAAATTACTCCATCTCATGATCCAAATGATTTTGAGGTTGGTCAACGCCACAATCTACCTCAAATTTGTGTAATGAATGATGATGCTACAATGAATAAAAATGCTGGGAAATATGAGGGTCTGCATCGTAAAGAAGCTAGAAAAGCAATTTTAGCTGACTTAGAAACTCAAGGATTTTTTGTAAAAGCTGAAAATCATACTAATAATGTAGGAACTCATGATAGATGTGGAGATATTATTGAACCAATGATTAAAATGCAGTGGTTTGTAAAAATGTCGGAGCTTGCAAAGCCAGCAATTGAGGCCCTTCAGAAAAAAGAGTTAAATTTTGTGCCAGAAAGATTTGGAAACACATATCTTAGATGGTTAGAAAATATTAGAGATTGGTGTATTTCTCGTCAATTATGGTGGGGACATCGTATCCCAGTTTATTATTGTACTAAGTGCAAAGATTATGTAGTTTCAGCAACAAAACCAGAAGCTTGTAAGTGTGGGCATACTGAATTTACTCAAGAAGAGGATACTTTAGATACTTGGTTTAGTTCGGCACTTTGGCCATTTTCAACGTTGGGTTGGCCAGAAAAAACTGAGGAATTAGAGCATTTCTATCCAACAAGTGTTTTGGTTACTGGATATGATATTATTTTCTTCTGGGTTGTAAGAATGGTGTTTTCTGGGATTGAGCAGATGGGAGAAGTTCCGTTTAAAGATGTTCTAATTCATGGTCTTGTTTTAGATGATCAAGGGCGAAAAATGAGTAAATCTTTAGGCAATGGAATTGACCCATTAGAAGTAATTAATGATTATAGTGCTGATGCTTTACGCCTAACTTTAGTTACGGGGAATGCCCCAGGAAACAATATGCGTTTTTATTATGAGCGTGTAGAAGGTAGTCGTAATTTTGGTAATAAGTTATGGAATGCTACTAGATTTATTCTTATGAATTGTGAAAATGAAACAATAGATTTGGATAAGATGCCACAGAATTTAACTCCTGCAGACAAGTGGATTTTATCAAAAGTTAATACGCTTTCTACAGAAGTAACGGAAAATATGGATAAGTATGAACTTGGAATTGCTGTTCAAAAAGTATATGATTTTGCGTGGGAAACTTTTTGTGATTGGTATATTGAGATGGTAAAACCAAGGTTGTATAACCAAGAAGATGCAACACGAGTTACAGCTCTTTGGACATTAAAAACTGTAATGATTAACGTGTTAAAAATGCTTCACCCATTTATTCCTTTTATAACAGAAGAAATTTTTATGGGCTTACAAGAGGTTGAAGAAAGTATTATGATTTCGGCTTGGCCAACTTTTAATGATGCTTGGCATTTTGAAACCGAAGAAAAAGAAGTAGAACTTATCCAAAATGCTGTACGAAATATTCGTGATGTGCGTACGGAAATGAATGTTCCTCCATCAAGAAAAGCCAAAGTTTTTGTAGTATCTGAAGATGAAAATATTAGAAAAGTGTTTGAAAATGGAAAAGTATTTTTTGCTACTCTTGGATTTGCATCAGAAGTTATTATACAGTCTAACAATGATGGAATAGAAAAAGATGCAGTTTCTACTATAATTCCAAATGCAACTATTTTTATTCCGTTTGCAGAACTTGTGGATATTAGCAAAGAAATTGAACGTCTTGAAAAAGAGAAGAAAAAATTTGAAAGTGAAATTGAACGAGTTGATAAGAAACTTTCAAATCAAGGGTTTGTGGCCAAAGCTCCTGCTGATTTAATTGAAGCTGAGAAATCTAAACGAGAAAAATTCCAGACTATGTTAAATGAAGTTTCAGAAAGATTAAATAGTTTTAATTAAAAAAAACTCGATACTTTTGTGGTATCGAGTTTTTTTTATTATCTTACTACGTCTGTAGTAGTGTCGTCAGTTGTTGCCTCAGTTGTTGAGTCAGTTGTTGTATCTCAATTTGCATCTGTAGTAGTGTTGTTAGTTGTATCATCAGTTGTTGAGTCAGTACTGGTATCTACATAAGGCCCACTTACTACTGGTTGGTCTGTTTCAGGTCCAGTTGTTTCTGGAAATGTTATTGGTGGCTCACCTACTTCAGGTTCTTCAAGTGCTGTATCATTTACAATTCCAGCATAATCAAGTAAATCTTCAAGATTTAATGATAAAAGTAATTGTTGTTTGATAACATCACGTAACATTGTATTTACAGAAGCGTTAGTATCTAAAATTTCTTCTAAACTGCTTGCTGTATCGTTAGCTGTTGAAAGTGTTCCTAATGCATATTGAACTTTTTCAGCTTCAGCATTTAAAAGGTGAGCTAAACTTAAACCTTCCATTCCGATTGAAGCAAGAATTAAGTTAACAGCCTCATCTTTAGTTAAAGAAATGTTTGGGGTAATATCTGGGATATTTGACATTGACATTGTGGTTTCCTCCCTTCGTGTTGCAACCTAATAGTATACTATGTGGGTTAGAATTTTATGTGACTAGTTATAATTAAGTTGTCTTATTTTTTATGATAAGAATTTTTAATAGGTAAAATTTGCTAATTACAAAAAATAACAATATTTGGAAATATATAATGAATATAAATATTTACATCTTGTTGCACTTTATAAAATCTCTCATATATTGATCTTATATAACTATGGAATAAGGAGGAAAATTATGGGAATGCCTCAAATACCTGAAGGTACAAACCGACCCTGTTTTGATGAATTAATTATAGATTTATTAGAGTCAATTGCGTTAGAAGAGATGGCGATGGCTCACTTAATGAACGCCGAAGGGGAAAAAATGCAAGAAGTTGTGAACCGTTATCGCAATAAAGAAGCTTGTTTTTGCCATCTAGCAGAAGCCTACAGCGATACTCAGCAGATGATTAATAGTTTAATTATGCAAGAATGGTTATTAATAAATAAATTAATTAGAGTTCAAAAATTTAATGATAGTCGTCCTTGTAGTGAACGAGAAACTTGTAAAAAGGAATGCAAATCTCCATGTCATAATCACTGCAAAAATCATTGTAAAAAGGATTTATGTACGCAAAAAACTTGTGGAGAAGAAGAAGCAAAAAAATCGGCTGAACAAATATTAGAGGTAGAAAAATTAGTTAATCAAAAAATGTTAGATATTGAAAAATTAGTGAATGAAAAGTTAGAAAATAATTTGGGGGAAGTTCCATCATGCCCAAAAGAAGATTTTTGCTATCATTATCCACATGATTATAGTAGAAATAATTATTATTGTGAACCAAAATATTATAATTCATGGAATTATTTTGGTACGTGTCCCCCTAATTACCGAGCTAAATATTTTTAGAAGAATTAAAATTTGTAAAGGGAATTTTATAAAAAATTTCCTTTTATTTAATTTAAGTTGTTGAATTTTATAGGTGATTGTTGTAAAATATAAAAGTAAAGGTTAAAATTTTCACTAATTTAATTGTATTTAGAGGGGTTAAGTGAAGTATTTAGTAACCTCAAATATTTTAAAATAATATAGAAATGGGGAATTTAGCGTGGAAAAAAATGTTTTAGACTTAGCTAGCCAAAGTACATCATTTAGAGAGCGATTACGAGGTACTTTAGAAACGGAGCTATTAAATAATTTTATTGCTGACAAAAATAATAATGAACTTTATGATGTTTTGGTAAAATTATTAGAGGAAACAAAATCAAATCAACAACTTGGGCAAAATCTTGACTATTTAGAGGAGCAGTATAAAGAGCTTAAGATTAAATATATGAAAATGGAACAAGATTTTCAGGCTGCTGAGGCTCAACGTCAAATTTTGGCTAAAAGTTTAGAAGAACATAACGCAAGGGTAAAAGCTTTAACAAAAGGAATTGAGAGCTTTGAAGATAGATATAATCACGTAGATGAAATTTACGAGATTTATTTGGGGCTTGATGAAGGAGTAAAAAGTGGGCTTGATGGAATTTTCAAGTTGACTGATACTGTGGATCAATTTTTACTTTGTGGAACAGAATATGAGCGTTTAGAAATGCTTTGGGATTTTATTTCATACGCAATTGCAAATGTTGATGGTGATGATGCGATTAATAAATTAGGAGAAATCTTTGATTATTTCTTTGATTTATATCGCCAAATGAACCCAATGTATGAGCGTCTTGAAGTTAATACGGGTACTGCATTTGATGGGTCAACTCAAACAAAAGTTGGTCGTACAAGTGGGCGTGTTATTGAAGTAAAATTAAGAGGAATTAAAAACGTACACACTCAAAAGATTTTACGTAAATCTGTTGTTCTGCTATAAAACTACTTGTCCTCCTAAAAATCTACAAAAAATTACTTGACAAACCAAATAAAATATACTATTCTTAATAATATAATCTTATCAAGAGAGGCAGAGGGAGTGGCCCTGTGAAGCCCAGCAACCTGTTAACACAAGGTGCTAAATCCAACAACTAAAAATTTAGTTGAAAGATGAGTATAAATTGAGCGTATATGAGCCTAAGTTTATACTTGGGCTTATTTTTTCGTAAAGATTTTATAAATGCGCTCTTGAATTTTTTATTATTAAGGAGGAAAGGTCATGGAACAAAAAAAATTATCAATCAAAACTATAGTAGCAATTGGAATTGGGTCAGCAGTATTTTTGGTTTTAGGAAGATTTGCAAGTATTCCAACGGGTGTCCCAAACACAGAAATTCAAACGGCTTATGCATTTTTAGCACTAATGGCAATTTTATATGGACCAGTAGCAGGGCTTAGTATTGGATTTATTGGGCATACTCTAAAAGATATTACGGCATATGGTTCGCCATGGTTTAGCTGGATTATTGCATCAGCAGTAGTTGGTCTTGTGATTGGATTTGCAAAAAATAAAATTAATGTCGAAGAAGGAAATTTAACAAAAAAAGATATTATTACCTTTAATATTTTTCAAGTTGTTGCAAATGTTGTAGCATGGGGAATAGTAGCTCCAACTTTAGATATTTTTATTTATAGTGAACCTATGAACAAAGTTTATTTACAAGGTGCAGTAGCTGGTGTCTCAAATATTATTACTGTAGGAGTTATCGGTACTATGTTATTGATTACATATAGCAAAACACGTGTACAGAAGAATAGTCTTGAGCTAGAATAAAAAAATTAACGGAGGTTTAATACCTTCGTTTTTTATCGACTATTATAATTTTTAATTAAATAGAAAGGAAATTTTATGAAGAAGCCAGTAATTGAATTTGAAAATTTTAACTTTCAATATAAAGCTCAAAAATCACCAACTTTAAAAAATATAAATTTAACTATTTATGAAGGAGAAAAAATTGTAATTGTAGGCCCATCAGGGTCAGGAAAAAGTACTCTTTCGCATTGTATAAATGGATTAGTCCCTTTTTACTACGATGGAAAAATAGATGGCAAACTAACTATTATGGGAAAAGAAACTAAGAATAGTTCAATCGCAAAAATTTCAAACGATGTAGGAACAGTTTTACAAGACCCAGACGGACAATTTATAGGGCTTACAGTAGGAGAAGATATTGCTTTTAAGCTTGAAAATGATTGTATTCCACAAGATGTAATGAAACAAAAAGTGGAACAGGCTAGCAAATTGGTAGATATAAATTCTCATTTAGATGTTGCTCCTCATCAACTTTCTGGGGGGCAAAAACAAAGGGTAACCCTTGCTGGCGTATTAGTTAGAGATGTTCCAATTTTATTATTTGATGAACCTTTGGCGAGTTTGGACCCTGCAACAGGAAAAACGGCAATGGAGTTAATTGATACAATTAGAAATAATGAACAAAAAACTATTATTATAATTGAACATAGATTAGAAGATGTACTTCACTGCAAAGTAGATAGAATTATAATTGTAAACGATGGGGAAATAATTGCCGATGCTTCACCAAATGAAATATTAGCACAAAATATTTTAACCGAAACAGGAATTCGTGAACCGTTATATATTACTGCACTAAAGTATGCAAATTGTAAATTAGATAGCAAGATGGAATTGGAGGATTTGGAGAAATTAAATTTAGGTGAGGCAAAGGCTCAATTAGAAAAATGGGAACAAGCTATTAATAAGGAAGAAACTCCAACAAAACAAGTTCCATTATTAGGTTTTGAAAATGTAAAATTTGGTTATAGCAAGAAAAAAGAAATTTTAAAAGATGTCAGTTTTACAATTTACAAAGGAGAGATGTTGAGTGTGGTTGGTAGAAACGGAGCTGGAAAATCAACACTATCTAAATTAATTTGTGGATTTTATAAACCAACTTCGGGTAAAATTTTATTTGATGGCAAAGATATTGCACCTCTAACTATAAAAGAACGGGCAGAAAAAATAGGGATAGTTTTGCAAAATCCAAATCAAATGATTTCCAAAACTTTAATCTTTGATGAAGTTGCACTAGGATTAAAAATTAGAAATGTTAACGAAGAAGAAATTAAGGAGCGAGTATTTGAAACTCTAAAAGTTTGTGGACTTTATGCATATAGAAACTGGCCAATTTCGGCACTTAGTTTTGGACAAAAGAAACGTGTAACTATAGCTTCAATTTTGGTACTAAATCCTGAACTTTTAATTTTAGATGAGCCAACAGCTGGACAAGATTTCAAACATTATACAGAAATCATGGAATTTTTGAAGGAGTTAAATAGTAAAGGGACAACTATTATTATGATAACTCACGATATGCATTTAATGTTAGAATATACTGACCGAGCAATTGTAATTTCTGATGGGCAGAAGTTAGCAGAAACTCACACATATGAAGTGTTAACAAATTATGAACTTATAGAGCCAGCTCATTTAAAGGAAACTTCTTTATATACTTTGGCCGTAAAAGCTGGGCTGAATTCTCCAAAAACATTTGTAAAAAGCTTTATTCAATATGATAGGGGGTTACGCCAATGAGTTCTCCAATGCTTGGGTATATAGAAATTAATTCACCAATTCACAAATTAACAGGAGCAACTAAACTTATTGTGTTAATATTATGTTCATTAACTGCAATGTTAACTTACGATACACGTGTTTTGGTAGGGTTATTATTGTTTAGTGTAGTGATGTTTAAGGTTTCTAAAGTAAAATTTAGCGATATTTCATTTGTATTTTACTTTATATTATTTTTCCTAACGATTAATAATATAGCAATTTTTATATTATCGCCGTATCAAGGTGTCGAAATTTATGGTTCAAAAACAATATTATTTGAAATAGCAGGCCCTTATGCAATGACAGCAGAGCAACTTTTTTATCATTTAAACATTACACTAAAGTATTTTGCAGTAATACCTTTTGCATTATTATTTATGGTAGCCACACACCCTAGTGAATTTGCTGCATCACTTAATAAAATTGGGGTAAGTTATAAAGTTGCATATTCAGTAGCTATTGCTTTGCGTTACATTCCAGATATTCAAAGAGATTATCAAGATATTTCTTTTGCTCAACAAGCTAGAGGAATAGATTTATCTAAGAAAGAAAAACTTGGGAAACGCATTAAAAATGTGAGTGCTATTTTAGTGCCACTAATTTTTTCAAGCCTTGAACGTATTGAAACTATTAGTACGGCTATGGAACTTAGGGCGTTTGGAGAAAATAAAAAAAGAACTTGGTATAGTGCTAGAGATTTTCACAAAAACGATTTTTTAATGTTAGCACTAGTATTTTCTATGTTCATTTTATCAATAATAGTAACTTTTTCTAACGGAAGTAGATACTTTAATCCATTTATATAGAGATAAAAAATAAAAATCTTAGCGTATTATTATGCTAAGATTTTTTGTTTTCTATAAGTGTTTATTTTTGGTGTAATAAAAATGTAATATTTATAATGTTGACTTTTGACTAATAATGTATTAATATAGAGCGTGAAATTACCAAGATTAGTAAGGAGGGCAAATTTTTGTATAATAAGGCGAGTTTATTAAATTATGCTAAAGAAAATTTATGCTTTGGTCAAAATTTAAAGTCTGTTGTAGAGTTACATTTATTAGAACAATTTATTAAAGAAAGTTCACAAGATGAGATAAACGAGCTTTTGAAACAATTAAATGAGTTCCATAAAGAGGCTTCCCCTACAATAGAGCAATTAAATTTAAATATTGATGAGGAGTATAATAAAGTTGTAATTGAAAATTTGAATTTAAAATTACAAAATGCATATAATTATATATTGCATCTAGAAGATGTAGTGGAAAAATTACAGTCACAAACCGTTGAAGAACTTAGGTTTTTAAAGAATGAGGCACATTTATTACAAAACAAAAAAGAAATTTATAAAAAAAATTTAAAAAAAGTGGAACAAAATTTGAATGAATTTCGTCTAAGTTATGAAACGTTGGAAGATATATACAATTTATATCTTAGTATACCAAATGAAATACAATTAGAGTTAAGTCATATTTTTAAATCAACTAACAATTCTTGTCAATTTTTAGCATGTAGTTCTAATATAGAGAGTTTAAAATTATTTTGGGATTATATTTTTGAATGTATGCAACAGGAAAAAGATGAGAATAATTTGATATGCAACTTAATTACAATTTTTGATTATTTCTTTGATTTATACAACCAGCTTAATCCGAATATTGAAAGATGTATTGTAGAAGTTGGAGACAAGTATGATAAAAATTTGCACACTAGTTTAAGAAGAGTTATCGGAAATATAAAGCTTATTCAACTTCTTGGAATTCAAGATAATACGACAAATGAAATTATAAGAAAGTCGATTGTTTGGTTATAAAAATACATTTTAATGGGAGGATTTATAATGAAAAAGATGGCAATAGTGGCTGGGGTATTACTACTTAATATGCCAGCAGTTATGGCGACAACTGATGAAGTTATGGCTACAGCCGATGAAGTTATGGCTACAGCTGATGAAGTGACAGCGCCAACTAATAATTTTACTCACTTAACGAAAGGTATGTGGTTACAGCGTGGAGGAGAAAGTTATTATTGTAATGAGTGGGGAGTAACAGTAACAGGAATAAATGTTATAGAGGGTAAACTATATAATTTTGGAGATGATGGAAAACAAGTAACAGGATTGTTAGAAACATCAGAAGGGCTACAAATATTTTTGCCAGAAGGAACAGCAGAGGGATTGGTGGAATACCTTGAGGACACATATTTTGTAGGGTCAGATTATATGCTACAGACTGGTATGCAAGAGTTTAACGGGCAAACTTACTATTTCGACAATGTAACTTATAAACTATCAACAGGCATAGTCCACGATGGTGAAAACTTTAAGTTATTAGTTGATACAGGTTCAGTTAGTGCAGGAATTGTTGAATACCAAGGAGATTATTATTTTATTGATGAATATTTAAACTTACATTCAGGGTTACAACAAGTTGATGAAAAAGTATTTTTATTCGACCAAGAAACTTTTGTAATGAAAACTGGCTGGCAAGAAGTAAACGGAGAACAAGTTTATATAGATCCAGAAGTTGGTTTGGCAGTAGATGGCTGGACTACAATTGGAGGAGAAACTTATTATTTTCAAGATGGTAGCTTGGCCAATGGAATTGTTGATATTAATGGTTTGGAATATGCATTTGAAAATGGTGTAGGAAAATTTGGACTTCAGAATATAGATGGAAACTACTATTACTTTTTAGATGAAGGTGGAACTTATAAAGGTGGTTGTAGTATTGATGGGCAATCATACTTTTTTAAAGAAGATGGAATTGGAGCAATTGGATATTATACAATTGAAGGAAAATTATATTATTTTTATGAAGATGCAACATTAGCCACAAATACAACTATAGGAATGTATACTGCAAATGAGTATGGTGCTTTAACTAAAATGGCTGCAAATTGGGATAATTTAGGATACCATTTGGAATCGATTTTAGATCAATATGGATATACTCCAGAACGAGCAACTGCTGCTGTAAGAGATTTGATGAAGTATAAATATTATACTGAACCAGCAACTACAGTTGATGGAGCAATATTTGCAATCAACAATAAAAACGGGGCTTGCTATCACCATGCAGCTTTGGCATATGAATTAATTACTTATATGGGATACGAGGCACATTATATTGTTGGAATTGGGCGATTAGCTAGTGAACATGCTTGGGTAGCAGTGTATTATCCAGATGAGGGTTGGTTCTATCATGATCCAATTTATCAATCAGCTAGATATACAGAACAACAAATAATAAATTTAGGCTACAAATGGGACAGAAATTATTAAATTGAATTGAGGTTTAAACATGATATTTAGCTCGATAAGTTTTATATTTTTATACCTTCCTATAGTATTTATAATTTATATGTTGTTACCAAACTTACAGTTAAAAAATAAGTTTTTGATGATAGCAAGTTTGTTATTTTATGCATGGGGAGAACCTATTTACATTTTTCTGATGTTAATATTGGTGTTTATCAATTGGCGATACGGGATAAAAATCCACGAAAATCGACATTTAAGAACTCAATTTGTAAAAGAAGCTGTCATAATAAATATTGGATTATTGTTTATATTTAAGTATATGGGATTTTGTGTGGAAGTGATAAATTCAATTTTATCTACACAACTACCAGTTCCAGACTTACGTTTACCAATAGGAATATCATTTTTTACATTCCAAGCACTTTCTTACATTATAGATGTAAAACGAGAAGATGCAGAGGTTCAGAAGAGTTATTTTGATTTATTATTATACATTACTCTTTTCCCTCAACTAATAGCTGGACCTATAGTAAAATATCATGATATTTCAATTCAATTAAATGAAAGAACAATTACAACAGATAAAATTGCAAAAGGAATACGCCGATTTATTATTGGACTAACGAAAAAGGTTGTTATTGCTAACAATATGGGTCTGATAGCAGATACTATTTTTAGTAGTAACTTAACAGAATTAAACTTTGTTTCAGCATGGATTGGAGCAATTGCGTATGTTTTCCAAATTTATTTTGATTTTAGTGGTTATACAGATATGGCCATTGGAATTGGAGGTATGTTTGGGTTTATGATTAAAGAAAACTTCAATTATCCACTAATGGCAACAAGTATTAAAGAATTTTGGAGAAGATGGCATATATCGCTATCAACTTGGTTTAGAGAATACTTATACATTCCATTAGGCGGGAATAGAGAAGGGGCAAGACGTACTTATATTAATCAATTTATAGTTTTTTTAGCAACAGGATTATGGCATGGGGCAAACTTTACATTTATAGTATGGGGTCTAATGCATGGATTATTTTTGGTTTTGGAAACAACAGGAATTATTAAAATTGATAAAATCAAAAATAATTTTATAAAACGTATATATACTTTATTAATAGTTACACTATTATTTGTACTGTTTAGAGCAGATACGTTAACATATGGAATAGGATATATTGGAGTAATGTTTTTTGAATTTGACATGGCAAACAGTGTAGTAGGATTAAATTTTATGACTCCGTATATAATTACAATTTTCATAATAGCGTTTATTGCATCAACAGATATTTTAAAACGAGTGCAAGTAATATTGACAAAATCTGATTATTTCCTATTCTTGCATAAAGATTTTTGGGAAAGGAGTACGTATATAGTGACCTTCGGTTTGTATATTTATAACATTTTAATATTAGCATCAAACGCCTATAATCCATTTATATATTTTCAATTTTAAAGGGGGTGATGCCGAATAAATAGGAGCGCCATAATGAAAACAATGGGACAAAAGTTTTATATAGCAGTATTTTTAATGATAAGTTGTATACCTGTTTTAACTATGCCTTTTGTGAAATTTGAAGGAAGTTATACAGTTATGAGTAATAAAGCCAAAAAGCCAGAAGTTATAAGTGGTGGACAGTTGAATTTTCAATACTTTGAGGAATTAAACGATTATTTGGCTGATAACTTTAATGGGAGAGAAGCATTAATTGAAGCAAATGCTACATTGATGGAAAATATTTTTTCAACGAGTGCTGACTCTCAGGTTATTGTAGGGCAAAATGATTGGTTATATTTTAGTGCTACACTCCATGATTTTACAGGTAAAAATTTATTAACTGATATAGAAATAAGACAAATTGCAAAAATATTGAGTCTAATCGCTGAATATGTGCAAAGTGAAGGTGCAAAATTTATTTTTACAGTTGCACCTAATAAAAATTCGATTTATCCAGAAAATATGCCAGCTAATTATTTAGCAAGCAATCAATTGACTAATGCTCAACAATTAACACCATATCTTGACCCAAGTTATTATGTGGATTTGTTTAAGATTTTAGATGACAGTGAAGAGATTACCTATTTAAAAAGGGACTCACACTGGAATAATTATGGAGCGTATTTAGGATTTTTAGCAATTATGGATAAATTAGAATTAGAAACAAATTTTAATATATTAAATAAAGAAGTAAGGCAAGAATTTGAAGCTGATTTAGAAGGTATGTTATACCCTGCAAGTGGTCATTTTGACGAGCAAGTTTATTATACTTTTGATACGGATTTTGAATTTTTGACAAGATTTAAGACGGTAGAAGACATCATAATTCAGACAGAAAGCCCAACCGGAACAAACCGAATGATAGTTTTTAGGGACTCATTTGGAAACGCCTTATTAGATTTTTTTGCTAGACAGTTTGAATATTTGGAGTTTAGCCGTGCAGTACCTTACCAAGTTTTTAACGCAGCAGAGATGGACTATGTTGTAATCGAAATTGTAGAAAGAAACTTGGGGAATTTATTACAAACTGCTCCTATTATGCCATCTATTTTACGAGAGAGCAATTTTGACCAAGACTATTTAATTGCTGAAAATGTTACTTTTAACTTTGAAGAAAGAAATGATTTAAAGCAAGTATATGGCTACTTTGAAATTGACCCTCAAATAGAAGTGGAGCAAATCGAATTAATATTACACGATGGCAGTATATTTGAAGCGTTTCCAATTTTGGAGAGCAAGTTAAATTTAGAAAGTAGTGAAGGAATACAAGGTTTTTCGTTGTATTTATCGCCAGAACTTTCATTTGAAAATATGATTGTAAAATATAGATAACCTTTGGAGGATAAGAATATGAGAAAATTATTAGCAGGATTAGCATTAGGAACATTATTAGTAGGAAGCACACCAACACACGCATTTTCATTTACTAGCTGGTGGTCACAACCTGCACAAACAGCAGTAGCATCAACACAAGTAACAGTAAATGAAGTAACGTTAGAAGTAGGAGCAAACTTTACTAGTGAAGTAGCATATGCAGTAGGAACACCAGTAAGTGTAGTAGAAGCGCCAAGTTGTCATTTTGAAGGAACAGATACAATTTACACATACGAAGATTTTGCAGTGTACACGTACCAACAAGATGGAGCAAACAAAATCTATATCATTGAGATGTTCACAGAAAATGTAGCAACACCAGAAGGAGCTACTGTAGGAATGACAGTTGAGCAAGTAGCAGAATTACACGGAACAGGATACACAAGAGAAGGAAACTTAGTAACATATAGCGATGATGTAGCAAACACAGCATTTTATGTAAACGAGTACAACGTAGTAACAGGAATTGAAATTTTTTAATTCCATTTAATAAGGAAGAAACTCATAAAAAGCAGATTATAAATTAAAGTTTATAGTCTGTTTTTTTGTATAAAAAAATAAATAAAAAATTTTTAAAAGATGTATATATCTTGAAAAAGATGGCTAGACTCTACATAACAATATTAGGAGAGAGGGAGAAATGGCAAATGTACTTCAGGATAATTCTAACGAGTTATCAATAATAAATTATAATAAGATTTTAGCAGTAATTACGGAAGAAATAGGGCAATTAGAGTTAGAAGCTACGGCAGATTTTATAGACTTACACCCTATATTGCGTTTTGTAAAACATATTTCGGCTAAGTTAGGAGCAGGAACTAATTATAATGCCTATGATATTTTAAAAATAGATAAAAATAAATCACCAAAAGTAATTTCTATCAATCATGAAAAGTATGAGGAATTTGCAAATATAATTAAAGAAGTTTCTAATAAAATATATATTAAAAATAACCATTTAATTAAAATGAATTCTATAATGGATTTTCAAAAAAAGCAAATAAGTGAGTATAGATTTGGTTTGGAGCATAATTTTGTTGGAAAGAATTTTAGTAAATCTCAAGTTTCAATGATGGATAATTCAGCAACCAATAAGCGTTTAAGGGTGTCGAATGTAGAAATAAAACTACCAATTCAAGATATTGACCATAAATTAAAAGATAACATTAAACAGGTGCTTGTTAAAAATAATGATCCTAGTGATATTGTAATAGAAGAAAAAGTACGTCTAATTGATGAGGGAAACTCAGAAGTTGAAGGAATAGTTGAACTGTTAAATGATGAAAGTTTGCCTAGAATTAGAAGAACACTTTCTTATATGTATATGATTTATTTATTGAGAAATAGTGATGATCATGAAAGTTTAAAATTAGCCAAAAATTATGTATTACGTATTTTAGATATAGAAAAATTTTTGAGTGAGTTAAATTTATCTTCAAATGAAGAGAGAGAAGTAAATCTTGGCACAAATACTTATGATATATGTGATATTTTGTCAAGAGGCGATGCTTTTTCAGTGCTTCCGTTTATTGGCAAAATAGAAAAAGTATTATCCGAAGAAACAACAGATACCCACAAAACATTTAAGCTTGCAATTAGTATGAAATTAAATGGAGTGGTTCAAAACACTGGGTCTAATTCTAAATCGGCATTTGAATTTCACATAGAACAAATATTAAATCCAGAAATTTCAGATGAGGCACGTATAAAAAGATTTTTCTTATATAGTAGTCTATTTATTATGTTAGAGGATAAAGAGTATCCGTTTAGAGAGTATTGGGGAACTTTGAAAAAGGAAATTGAGGAACATGGTTTAAACGAAGTGGCAAAGTTTCTCATCAATATATATTTTGATAAAAATAGCGAACATGGGAATAAATTAAATAAACAAATAAAAGGTTTGGAGCAGTATTTTAAAGGAACAGTATCAAATGAGAGAGAGTTTAAGGACATAGATTTGAGTTTAAATTTACTTTTGTATAAAGGGATTTTAGCAGATGCTTGTGATGAAAACATCTTGAAACCTGTTAAAAATAATTGGCGAACACCCTATTTAAAATATGTTTCAGTGTTGAATGATGATGATAATGTAGGGACGCTTTTAAATATACCTCTTGAAGTTAAGTGGAAAACACAAAGTTTGTATGAAGATAATAAAGTTGATACGATAAAAATGGACTATGATTTAAATAATATAAGTAGTTTACCTGTTGTAATTTATCCTAATATTGAAAGAACCAATGAGGATTTTTACGGACTTATCAATAAATCTTTAAATGGAAGATATCATGTTAGGTTACCTTATATGTTAGATGAAAAAGATGTTCTTGAGCAAAAAGGACTAATTAATGTACTTATATATAATATTATCTCATATATGGTTGTGGATAAAATTTTGAGCTACTTAAATTTAATAAAAGATAAAAATTTGAAGGATACTGATGAAGTTCTTCCGACACAATTAGCTAAAAATTTATATATTCCAGTATTTAGAGTCCACACCGTGGAGCAGAAAAACTCAAATTCTAGGGCAGGTGCATATATGGGTAGGCTTGGAAAAATGTTAGCCCAACTATTAGCGATTGATTATAAGTCAAATTCTCAAGGGTTAATATGGAACAACTCTAAGCCAAACAGGTCTAGTTATGCAAATGCTCAAACTTCTTTGTATAGTAGGTTGCCAAAAAAATTTAAAACTAGTAAAGATATTAATATTAGAAAAATTGCAATAATTGTAGTTTCTAGTAGAAAGTGTGATGCAAAAAGAACCGCTAAAAATCAAGACAACGAAATTTATTTATTGAGTGGAGAGGTTATTTTGTTTTCTAAACAGAGAGACAAAACTATTAATTGTGAGACTTACAAAAGTTTTTCAGATTATTATACTAAAGAACAATTATATAAATCGCCAGTAATTTTAAAAGATATAGTAAACGAAATTTATAAAAAAGGTTATAAGCGAATTCTTTATATATCACAAGCTCCGTATACTTCAAAATTGAACTTAACTACAAAAATTAAAAATGAGTATTTTATGAGTGATAGGTTGATGGAGGAAATATATCAATTTGACAATATAAAGATTTATCCTTTGTATTTTGAAGAATATTCTTGTTTTGATTTTAAAGAAAAATCTGTGCAATCAAAAGATATTGCAGCATTATATATTAATAATTCTTCAGAAATTGAGAAAATTTATTCATCTGAAAAACAATCCGTAATGGGAGTGTTAAACTTATATGCGGCAACTAATAGTAAGATGGGTTTTTATAATGGAGTAATATTATATTCTACTTTGATGAATATTTATAGAGAGCAGAAAATGAATGATGCGATAAATAATGATATGATAAATGAAGGAATTGGCAAAGATGCATTGACAGATATTATGATTTTACTACATTATGCAAGAGCAGAATCAAGCTTTGCAAGAACTATAAAAGTTAATCCATATGAAAATTTAATTGGTGATGAAAGTACACCAGCCAAAGCTATATTTGATTTTCAGATGGAATTGAATGTATATTTAAAAGTTAATATGTTGGCGTTATTAACAGATGTCAAAAAAATTATAGATAGGGGGGACCGATGAGTAATCTAGGATTTGTATTTGAATTAGGGTTTAATATGGGGATTTTATCTTGTTTTGATAAAGATACTCAAAAGTATTTTAGAACTTTTTTGCAAGATAATTGTTATTTACCGAGCAATGCATATTTAAGCGTTACGAAAAATGAAACTGATGAAAACCAAGAAAGAATTTTATGTGATGCAACAGATATGCTGTTATTTAAAGGAAAGTTATGTGGAGAAAACTTTTTTAATGAATGGATTAAAGCTAAATCTAAAATATCTTATGAAATTACTTACTTTCAGGCTAATTTTAATCAGGTTTTTTATGAACAATCTATATTAGGTAAGCAACAATATTACCCAGATTTAGTAAAACATCAATTACAAGTTGAGCTATCTAATTCCGAAATTGAGGGGTTGTTAAAGAAAGGAGAAATGTTTAATGCTGATACAATAATTTTGATTAAAAGTAGAGGGAAGTATCATCTTTGCGTAATTGATAATGCAATTGGGCTGAGAAATTGTATAGATATAGAAGATTTTGAGCAGATAAAAATAGTTTTGAATGATGCGATTTATACCAGAAGAGCAAAAAGCAGTTTTAGTAATTTATCTGTAGACCCTATTTCAGAATTAGATTTAGAGCTAGAAAAAAACTTGGGTTCATTTATGGAAGGCCTTGCCACTAAAGATAAGCCTCTATTTAAAATGGTTCAGGCTGGAAGTTATGCTAATAGTTTTCTTAAACTTCTTAAAGTACATCGAAAAGATATTTATGAAAATTTAGAAAGTATTTGTGTGGTGGGATATACAGATGAGGAAGTTAGTAGTATAAATTTAAATCTCAGTCAATCAAATGTTTTGGCAACTTGCAAGGAAATCTACACCCATGTTCAAAATAGAGAAGAAGATAAAACCTATTTAGATAAAGTTTTTAATAGGATAAAACGAAATTTTGGTAAATTATTTGATGTATCTCAAAAGGAATTAACGAAATTTGAGCAAACATCTAATTCTACAAGTGAAATTAATATTTCAGAAAAAATTGAGGGTTTTCAAAATTCAGCTAGGAACTTTAATTACAACGGAGAAATTGATACTTTTAGAAATATTCATGCAAAAATAATTAAAAAATATCTTTATGATAAGGATAAATTTTTATTATTTTTAACTGGAAACCCTGGAATTGGTAAGACAACAGCTGTAATAGATTTTTTGAAAAATGATTTGAAAAATGATGGCTATTTATTTTTGTATTTAAGTCCAAGAACTCAAGTGAATAAAGATGTTGAAGAAAAATTTTTAGACGAAAATTCAAATATGTACAATGATACTTCCGTTTATTTGACAACTAATAGTCAAGATGAATGTAATAATGGTGATATTGTTAATTTTAGAGCCAATAATCAGACTCCATTTTTAGAAGTTAAATCTCCAATTAAATTTTTACCTTTGGATAGAGAACGAAATTCAGTTCGACAAAAATCAAAAAATTTAGTTCCTTTAAATGATGGGATTATGCAAGTTAAAGAAATTTCTAAATCTGGAGTTATAAAGCGTTTAGCAACAGGCATAAAAAAAGTTATAAGTAGTAAGTTAAGTAATCAAATTGTTGCAACTGCTACAATTCAATCTTTAAAAAAGGTTGCTCGCATCAAAACTACAGCTAAAAATTTAAAAATAATATTTGATACTTTTTATAATGAAAGAACTAATATGATTGATGAAAAAAAAGCTGAAGAATTTATAACTAGATTTCCAAATATAGTTATAATGATTGATGAAATAACTGGAGATGAAAGTGGAGTAGCTTTTTTGGACGAGCTTATAAGAATTTTTATTCACCAGCTACATGATGAATTGCCAGTTCGTTTGCAGGCTCAATTAAATTTAAAAATTATAGTGGCTGACGCATCTATTACAAATAATGATTTAATAGATAAGCATATGCATTGTAGTCGAGCAACTAATGATAAAATTTATTTTCAAAAAACAGCTGAGGATAGGGCTAAACCTTTGGAAGAAATAGATTTTTTATTTAGAGAAAAGTATAAATCTGTTTGTATTAATACTAATTCGTTTCCTGCCAAACTGCTAAATATAAATTATAATATTATTATGCAAACTAGAGAAATAAAAGGAAGTAAAGATTATTTTCCACAGGAATTAAAGGACACTCTAAATAATAAGATTGTGAATAAAGCTTTAGAGTTATATTTGGGAATGACGGAAAAATATCAGATTATCATTTATATTCAAGATATTAGTAGGCTTAGACAGGTTGAAGAACAGTTGAGAATATTATATAAGCAAGCAACTAAGGAAAATTTATTTCCCGAAAAAGATTATATAATGATTAATTCTACTCTAACAGAAAAGCAAAAAGATACTATTATGAAGGTTAAAAATAGTGCAAAATTTGTATTAATAACATCTTCTGCAAGTAGGGGGGTATCTTTTGAAAATACTACGCATATACTAGTTGATGTCCCAAAGTTTAACATAGAGCAAAACTTGATGGAAATTTTGCAACTAATATACAGAGGGCGTGGAAACAAAACTATTGATGAGGAGCAAGAAAAGTATATTCATTTTTATATTAGTGATGTTTTGTATCATAAAGGTGAGATTGTAGAGGTAAGCAAGCAACGTCATATGATAAGTATTTTCACTTTGCTTATATTGCTTAAGATTAGTATTTCAACACGTATCAAAGGAAGCGAATTGATTAATAATGAACATATATCTATAATTCCGATAGGGTCAAAGGGAGTAAATGGGATTGGAAATACTCTAATTGAAAATTTGGCTATATTAGTTTCTAAATTAAAAATGGAGTACCGTAGAGATTTTAAAAATTTTGAGATACAAGTTTTATATAACAAGTTAGAGTCAATTTTAAATAATGTTACTTTTAATACAACTGAAATTTTTAATAATTATAAAATGGATAAAATTGTATATGAGTTTAAATCGTTGTGGAATAAAGGAATAGTTAACTTATTAGATTTTAGACCATTTCACAATCCAAAATTGCTCGGGAATATTCTAATTTTTAAGTTAGAAAAAGAAGTGACTAGTGAAATTGAATTCAGTAGAAGAGTAGTGGATTATTTATTTGAACAAGAAGGCAAAATTATTGGACAACTTATATATAAAATTTGTATTAATGACTCGATTTCATGGCAACTCAAAAATCATGTTAAGGAAATAGACTCAATTTTATATCAAATTAGGAATGATATAAACAAAAATACAAAAATTTTGCGTGAATATGAGGCAGAAGTATCTGATGATAGATTTGCAGCGATACCCCTAGTTGCTCCGTTTATGATACACAAGTTTAATGATTATAGAGATAATCCAGAAAATGATGATGATACTTTTAAAAAAATTTTGGAAAGGTATGTAAAATCCTACTATTCTATAGATAACGTTGTCCCTATTTCCAACGATTATGAAAACTTTCCATTTATCATATTTAGGAGTGGAACTCTTGAGGCAATAAGATCGAAGATTTATAATAATCAGTACATTTTTTGCTCAAGTGAGCTAAATTTATTAAATCTACTGTTACTAAAACAATAAATTTCTTTGTAATTTCTTAGGGATTTAGTAATTTTAGAATAAAATTTAAAAAATATTGCTCTAAGGTCTTGTTAAAATGATATAAATTATTTATAATAAAGATATGTAATTAATTAAACATTTATCTAAGATATTATTTATATCAATCTATGTATAATAAGGAGGTTCTTATGTTTAAAGAACAATATCAAGTATGGTTAGAAAAGGTACAAGACCCAGAATTATCAGCAGAAATTAAAGGTTTAACAGATGATGAAGATATTAAAGATAGATTTTACAAAGATTTAGAGTTTGGAACTGCTGGTCTTCGTGGAAAGTTAGGCGTTGGAACAAATCGTATGAACGTTTACACAGTAGGAAAAGCAACTCAAGGTCTTGCTCAATATTTACTTAACCATTTTGAAAAGCCAAGCTTAGTAATCGCTTATGATTCACGTATCAAAAGTGATGTGTTTGCTGAACTAAGTGCTTCTATTTTAGCAGCTAACGGAGTAAAAGTATACTTATTTGAAAGTTTACGCCCAACTCCAATGTTATCTTTTGCTGTAAGACACTTAGGAACTGATAGTGGTATTGTAATTACTGCTTCTCACAACCCTACTATTTACAATGGATACAAAGTTTATGGTTCTGATGGTGGACAAATCACAGATGAAACAGCAACAGAAACATTCAATGAAATTAGTAAAGTTGATGCATTCACAGGCGTTAAACACATGAGCTTTGAAGATGGAAAAGCTAGTGGTTTAATTGAAATTATTGGTGAAGATGTAGATAAAGTTTACTACGAAAAAGTTAAACAACTTGTAGTACGTCCAGAACTTGTTAAAGAAAAAGCTGGAGAACTTAAAATTATTTATACTCCAATCCACGGAACAGGAAACATTCCTATTAGACGTGTATTAAGTGAACTTGGATTTACTCAAGTAGAAATCGTAAAAGAACAAGAATTACCAGATGGAAACTTCCCAACTGCTCCATATCCAAACCCAGAAGTTCCACAAGTATTTGAACTTGCGTTAAAACTTGCGGAAACTGTTAATCCAGATATCATTATGGGGACAGACCCAGATGCTGACCGTATTAGTGCAGTTGTAAAAGGTGATGATGGATACCAAATTTTAACAGGAAACCAAATGGGTATGCTACTTACTGAATACATTTTAAGTGCCAGAAAAGACTTAGGTCAATTACAACCTACTGATGCAATCATCAAAACTATCGTAACTTCAGATTTATGTAAACACATTTGTGATGGATACGGAGTTCAAATGATGGAAGTATTAACAGGATTTAAATATATTGCTGAAATCGTTCAAAACTTCCAAGAAACTAACAGCAACAAATTCTTATTAGGATTTGAAGAAAGTTATGGATATTTATCAGGAGAGTTCGTTCGTGATAAAGATGCAGTAATTGCAGCAACTCTAATTGCAGAGATGGCTCTATACTACAAAACTCAAGGAAAAACTCTTTATGATGCATTACAAGACATCTATAGTAAATACATCTACACAGTAGAAGATGTTATTGCTGTAGAGATGGACGGAGCTAGTGGGCAAGAAAAAATGAAAGAATTAATCGACAGCCTACGTAACAACCCTCCAACTCAACTTGGAAACGAGCAAATTTCAGTAGTTGAAGATTACGGAACAAGCACTCGCCGTAATTTAGAAACTAAAGAAGAAGAAACTATCAACTTACCAAAATCTAATGTTATCAAATTCAAATTTAAAGATGGTGGTTGGTTTGTAGTTCGTCCTTCAGGAACTGAGCCAAAAATTAAACTTTACTTCTACATCGAAGGAAACAACAAAGAACAAGCTCAAGCAAACCTTGCAGCTATCAAATCAGAAGTACAAAACAAATTATTTGCTAACTAATTAAAAATTAAGCAGACTATAGATATTTAGTTTATAGTCTGCTTTTTTGATATAAAAAATTAAAAATAATGGATAATATTTACATATAAAAGGAGTGTGTATAGCTGTATATTATTAGATAAAAAGTTATAATTAATGCTCCCAACCCCCAGAGATTAAAGGGATAGCTAGGATAATTTTATTTCACAAACTCCTCACAAATATAACATCAAAAACACAAAATCTAAGCATATAATAAAATTATCAAATCACACAATACAAGTGAAATTTACAAATTACAAATTGTTAAATATATGGAGGTAATTATTATGAAAAAGTTTTTAGCATTAGCAGCAGTAGCAGTATTATCAATTGGTGGAGTAGTAACTAACATTCACGCAACTGAAGAAAGACCACAAGTATCAGCAGAAGAAAGAGCTGACCAACTTATTGCAAAATTAACTGAAGAAGGTTTAAGTGAAGAAGAAATCGCAGTTAAGTTAGCTGAAATTAAAGAAAGAGCTGAAAATGGTGAAAGACCAGAAGGTAAAAAGCCAGCAGGTGAGAGACCAGAAGGTGAGAGACCAGAAGGTGAGAGACCAGAGGGTGAGAGACCAGAGGGAGCTAGACCAGAAGGTGAAAGACCAGAAGGAGCTAGACCAGAGGGAGAGAGACCAGAATTAACAGAAGCTGAAAAAGAAGCTCATTTAATCGCAAGATTTGAAGAACAAGGATTAAGCGCAGAAGAAATTGCTGAAAAATTAGCTAATAGACCAGCTGAAGGTGAAGAAGGACACAGACCTCATCGTCCACACGGTGAAAATGGAGAAAGACCAGAAAAAGCTGAATAATTTTTTAAACACAGGTTATAATTTATAGCCTGTTTTTTTGTGCCTAAAAATAAATTGTAGTTAGTTTCTCAAAAATACAAGTAATAGCAAAACTGAAAACTTCTTAATTTCTAATTATATTAATTCCAAAATCCAAAAATCGTGATAATTGAACTTTTCTGTCCTATATTTTTTGAAAAAATAGATAAAAGTATATAATTTTAATAGAAAAGAGAGAAGGCAACTAAAATCCCAAAATCCAAAAATCGTGATAATAACTTTTCTGTCCTATATTTTTTGAAAATAAAAAATTAATAGTCTAGTATAAAAGACTTCACCAACTTATCACCTACAAAACATCAAACCCACAAAAACTTACTCTATAATATAACTATGGAGGTTCACCAAATATTAAAATTATGAAATATAGTTTTTGCATTTAAGGAGGTAATAATATGAAGTTAAGAATAATCGTTTGTGGAGCATTGTTATCAATGGGTGTGTCTAGTGTTTGTGCATCATCATATATTTCTGCAAACTCTAATAAACCATTAACAAATGAACAATTATCTGAGGAAGAAAAACAATTACAGGTAGTTGAAAGTTTGCAAAATTCTGGAGTTTCACAAGAGTACATTGAAGAAACAGTTCAACGACTTAACAGCAGTCATATTAGGTAAATTGACCCCTTGAATAACCCAAATATAAGTAGTAAAATATGTTTAATGAGTAACAATTTGGAAAGACAATATTAAAACAACTTGGAGGATACAGATATGTTAAACAGAAAAAAATTTTTAGCAATGGCAGTAGCAGTTTTATCAATGGGAGTAAGCCCTATTTATGCAGCACCAGATGAGCAATCAACACACAAACAAGGGGATAAAAAGTGTGATAAAGATTTGACTCCTGAGCAACATAAGGAGAAAATGATGGAAAAGCTTAAGGAGCAGGGTTTAAGTGAAGATGAGATTACCAAAAAAATGGCTGAACATGAGGCTAAAGTTGAGGAAATCTTGGCAAAAAATGGACTAACTTCTAAAGATATGGAAAGTTTAAGAGCTATTCACAAAGAAAGTGAAGAAAAGTTTGAGAAAGCTTTAGAAGAAAAAGGGATTGATAAGCAAAAGTTTAAAGCTATGGCTAAAGAATTAAAAAGCTTACACAAAGAAAACAAGTAGTATCCAATAAGCAAATATCAAAAACTAGTTTAAATAATAGGCTAGTTTTTTTGTGATATACGAATAAATATCTTAAATATGCACATCTTATTATTAGATAAATTTTCTAAGATGAGGTGAGCATATGAGTTATAATGATTTAGAGCAACAAGATAAAGATATCCTGCATACTGCAAGTGATTTAACTCAACTAGTAGCTGGAGAAATCAAAGATGAATTTAAGAGCCAAATTGAGAAACAAAAAATCCGTAACAAAGTTGATGAATTAAAAGATGAATATAGCGAAATGGTTCATTCTGTAAAAGAAAAGATTACAAATCAGCTGGATAAATTTTAGTATTAAGCTTTCTTCTGTAAAAAGAGGAAAGCTTTTTTGTTAAAAAAATTGAAATATAGTTAATTACTAATGAATAAAAATTTTGCTTGTCAATCAAATGTAGATAATTTTGCCAAAATTTAAATCTGTTATAGTTATCCTAGAAAAATTGAAATAAAATGTTAATTATACATATCTGCAACTAGTTATTTAAATAATTCCAAAGTAAAAATTATTGTGATTTCTGAAAATTAATTATATAAATCAGATGATAATTCAACTGTAGTTAATTATAATTACTATTTCTTAGGAATATTTAATGATAATTTTATATAAATTTAATATATTAATTATATTTCTTATATTGCAATCTACAAAATTATAAGGTATAATAAAGCAAGAAGTAAAATTGATATCATATATAAAAATTTATAGGCTGATGTGAAAATTTATCAAGAAAGGAGTTATTGCAATAACTGTTCTTGAAATATAAATAGAAATTTATTGCAATAGTGGTAAAATATGATGAATAATAAAAAACGAACTTTGGCAAAACAAATTAGAATTATTTTTAACTTATTAATAGTAGGATTGCTCCTAATTACAACATCTCTCCAAGTATTTAACTTACGTAATTTACTAATGAGAGAAGCAGAGTCGGTAATTAGTGGAAATAGTATGGTAGCACAGGCAGCTTTTGAGGGGTGGCTTGGAGAGAGATATGCAATTGTAAATACCATGGTTGTTGATATGGAAATTTTGCAAATGTATAATTTTGTAGATGACGAAGAACAATTTAAATTCTTAGAAAATTATTTTGCAGTTCATACAGAAAATATAGATGGAATTATAGGAGTGTTTTTTGGTCGTGAAGATGCAACATTGGCTAATTCTCAAGGTTGGAGACCTGACTCAGACTACATAGTAACAGATAGGGAGTGGTATCAAGGAGGTAGAAATGCCGAAGATTTTTATTTAACAGAGCCGTATATTGACGCTTATACTGGAGAGTTAATCATTACTATTGCTCACAAAGTATTAGATACAAGAAATCAAATTATAGGGGTTATCGGTCTTGATATTAGTATGGAAGTATTGAAAGATGTAGTTACAGCATTATCAGGAGATGATGGAATGTATCTTTTCGTTATTAATGATAAATGGGAAATAATTATTCACCCAGATGAAAAATTTCAACCAACAGAAAGTAAACGTATATTATTACAGGAAACTGGTGGAGATTATTCATCTATAATTAATACTCCAAATGAAGTGCAACAAATAAAAACTGCATATGGAGCAGTGGCATACAGCAAGCTTCAATCAATTGATGATACTGAATTGAAGATAATTTCTAATTATCCAGCAACATTTGTAAATAAAAGAATTGGAACAGAATTAGTAACATCATTTTTAATTGGAATGAGTGTAATATTTATTAGTGGATTTGTAATTGAATGGTTTACAAAAAAATATATTTCACCAATTGAAAAATCTACTTCAGCATTATCAAAATTCAAAGAGGGTAATTTGCATATTGATACAAGTGTAATTACGCCAGATAGCTATGAAACAGAAGTTTTAGTTAGTGTAATAGATGATGTTTCTGTAATGTTAACCAAATATATTAAAGAAATGAAGCATATTTTATCAAGCTTTGCCAATGGTGATTTTACGGTACAACCAGAACTTACTTATGTTGGAGATTTCAAGGAAATTCAAACTTCTTTAATAGATATTGGGGACACTGTAAAAGAACTATTACAAGAAGCTAGTAAATCAACTAGAGAGGTAAATGCAGGAGCTAAACAGATTACAAGTTCTGCCATTGACCTTGCATCATTAACAGCAGTTCAATCAGAATTGCTTGATGAATTTAGAGGAAATTTAGTTGATGTAACAAAGGAAATTATTTATTCAATTGATGAAATTGATGAAAGTTATACTATCATTAAAGAAATGACAGATAAAGCGACAGATGGAAAAGAAGTTGCAACACAAATGGTAGCTTCTATGCAACAAATCACACAGGCAACTAAAGAAATTTCTGAAGTAATAACATCAATTGACGAAATCGCAAATCAAACTAATTTACTGGCACTAAATGCGGCTATTGAGTCGGCAAGAGCTGGTGAAGCAGGCAAAGGATTTGCAATTGTAGCGAGTGAAGTCCGTGAGTTATCAACAAAAACTACGGAAATCGTATCAGAAATTTATGATCTAATTAAAATTAATTTAGCGAGTGTGGAAAAAGGTGAAGAGATGGTAGGTCTTACTTCATCGGCATTAGATGAAATTGTAAAAGCGAGCAATCAAAGTGTTGATATGTCACGCTCAGTACGTAATAAAGCTTTAGGCCAAAAACAATCTTTAGAAGAGGTAGTTGGTATTACTGGCAACCTTGTTGATGAGATTTCTAAAAATGCAAATATCTCTCAAGAAAATATGTCGATAAGTGAAGAATTAATGGCACGTTCTGAGTCATTACAAACTCAAATGGATAAATTTAAATTTAATTAATTAAAATAACTGTGAACAAATTTGTTTGCAGTTATTTTTTATTTTGGCAAATTATGGAAAAATTTTATTAAGAAAATTCACAAAAAATTCAAAGTGCATTTTATATTAAAATGACTCATACTATTATATATAAATCTATATATTGAATTTTCAGGGGATTGTGCAAAGATTAACTTAATTTTAAGTATAATATAATCGCTTAATTTATTGCAACTTAATTTAATATAATGTATAATGTAGTTAGTACAACAAGTACATATAGCTAAAACCCTTAAGTTTTTATGTATCATAATTAATATTTAATGTAATCCCCTACAGGATTTTTAAGGAAATATAAAAATCCTTCAACAAAAATCAAAAAAGGAGGGAAGTGCTACTAAACAAAATATCCATTGTCAATTTATTGGGAAAATGGTTATATTTGTTCATATTTTGAGTAGCAAATAACTTAATGAATAATGAAAAAAGAACCTTAACTCAATTAATTAGAATAATCTTTAATATGCTTATCGTTTCATTACTTATAACGACTACAACACTACAAGTCTTAAACCTCAACACTTTATTGGTAAGTGATGCCGAGAAGGTTATTACAAATAATACTATGATTGCTACAGCAGAATTTAACGGCTGGATGAAAAACCAATTAGCTACTTTGACAACATTAAAAAACGATATTCAAGTGTTAGAATTATACAACAATTTAGATGACAAAAATAATTTTGACAAAATGGAAAAATTATTAGCGTCTCACGTTAAAGATAGCTTTGATATTGCAATGATTTATATAGCAACTGATGCAAAAGCTTTTCCAAACTCTGATGGGTGGGTAGGGCCTAGTGATTATGACCCAACTACAAGAGGGTGGTATATAGGGGCAATGAATTCTAATAGTTTTTATTTAACAGCACCGTATATTGATGCAAATAGTGGAGAGTTAGTAATAACGTTAGCTGAGAAATTAGTAAACGAAAGAAATCAACCAGTAGGAGTACTTGGACTTGATATTAAGATGACTATTCTTGAGGAAGTAATTTTAAGTTTATCAAGTGATGACGGAACATATTTATTCATTATTGATGAGAATGAAGAAATTATCATTCACCCAAATCCAGATTTTCAAACATCAGACACTAAAACTGTAACATTATCAAGTACTGGTGGGGATTATGGTAGTATGTTGGGCAAACCTGAGGGGACAGTTCACAAAATTACTACATCATTTGGAGATGTGGCGTATAGTAAATTTAAGAGTATTCCAGATATTCCATGGAGAATTATTTCAAATTATCCAGCAAGATATGTAACACAACAATTGTGGGAAGAAATTTTATCAGCATTTGTAATTTGTATTTTAGCAATAGTAATTGGAGGTTTTGTAATTAGCAAATTTACAAGACGTTATATTTCACCAATAGAAAAATCTGTAAAAGCAATTACACAAATAAAAGAGGGACAGCTTACAATTGATACAAGTGATATAAGCCGTGATAGCTATGAAATTAATATATTAGTAGGTGTAATTGATGATTTATCACACGCCTTAACTACCTATATCAAAGAAATTTCATATATTTTATCAAGCTTTGCACAAGGAGATTTTACAAAAGAACCAACGCAAGTTTATGTTGGGGATTTCAAAGAAATTCAGGTTTCAATGATTGATATAAGAAAAACTTTAAGTGAGTTATTAACAGAAACTAATATTTCTAGTAACGAAGTTAATGCAGGGGCTAACCAGATTACACAATCTGCGTATCAACTTGCCAACTTAACAATAGAACAATCTCAATTATTACATGAATTTAGAGATAGTACGCTTGGAGTAACTCAAGATATCATAAATTCTATTGGGCAAATTGATAAGAGTTACAAAATTATTAAAGATGTTACGCATAAAGCTAAAGATGGTAAAGAAGTTGTAAATGAAATGGTTAACTCTATGCAACAAATTACAAATTCTACAGAACAAATTTCAGAAGTAATTACAGCGATTGATGCTATTGCAGACCAAACAAATTTACTTGCATTAAATGCAGCAATTGAGTCGGCAAGAGCTGGTGAAGCTGGTAAAGGATTTGCAATTGTGGCAAATGAGGTTCGTGATTTGGCGGCCAAAACATCAGAAATTGTACAAGAAATTTATGATATGATTAAGGTCAATTTGGAGAGTGTTCAACAAGGGGAACGTATGGTTGCCTTAACTTCTCAATCGCTTGATGCTATTGTAGGAGCAAGTGTTGAAAGTGTTGAGCTTTCTAAGTTAGTAAGAGATAATGCATTAGAGCAAAAGTTATCTTTGGAACAAGTTGTAGAAGGTACAGAGAGATTATCAACAGAAATTTCAAAAAATACTTCTATTTCACAAGAGAATGTAGCAGTAAGTGAAGAATTATCAGCAAGAGCTACATTACTTGAAAATCAAATGAGTAATTTTATAATAAAATAAGTTTTTGAAGTCCCTTTTTCTAATTAATTTTAGGAAGAGGGATTTTTTTGCTATTATATAGACAAGTCGTACATATACTTAAAGGGACAACATTTTTTAGAAAGAGGAGGAAATTTTATGATACAACAACGCAAATATATACCAAGGCTTAAAGCAAATGTCCCAATGGAGCAAGAAGATATGGATTTTAATACGTTATTAGATATTTCAAAAGGAAATTCGGAGCTAGAAGAAATTGTAATCTATAGCATAACTACAGCGCTTGTAAAAAAATTAACACATTCAGCAGACACAGAAACTCTAACACATTGGTTAAGTAGTATTCAGCCAACTACTCCAACTACAAAAACTTTGGCAAATTCGGAATTAGAAGCTCAGATGCAAAATATAAAAACGCAAAATTCTACTTATGCCGAAGCTATAAGTGAACTGGAGGCTAAAATTTATCAGCTTAATCAAGATAAGCAAATTTTGGAAAATGAACTAAGCTCTTTTGTTACAGATATGAGAAAGTTAAATCATGAAAAGTTGCAACTTCAATCAGAAAAAGAACAACTAATAGCAAATTTAAATGACCAAAAAAATCAAGTAGAAGAAATATCTCAAAAGGAGCAAAAGCTAATTGCAGAGCGTGATACTTATAAATTAGAGGTTGGGCATATTCAGCATAAACTTGCAATTTATCACCAAAAATATGCAATCCCAGAGGAAGTTTACAATATGTATACACGCCTTCCACCCGTAATTTTGCAAGGGCTTAGCAGTATTTTTAAAGGTCAAGATACTGTAGTTGGATTTTTACTTTGTGGAGCTGGTGACTATAGACGACTAGAAATGTTTTGGGATTACATAGAACATAGTATATCACTTTATCCTCATGAACTTAATAAATTAAACACAATTTTTGATTACCTATTTGATTTAAACAGAATAAATCACCCACAATTTAAACGACTAGAAGTAGGAATAGGAACACCATTTGACGCAGAATATCACATAAGAACAGGTAGAGCAACTGGGATAGTTAAAGAAGTAGTTTTGCGAGGAATTGTAAATACTACAACGAATAAAATTACACGTAAGACAGTAGTATTATTATAAATAGGAGTGCTTTAGTTACAAAAGGAAACTAAGTCACTTTATTGTGGCTACTATACAAGAGGAACAAAGTGAAGTAATATAACAATATAAGATTTTGTAAAGGAGAAGGAGAAATGAAATTTGGTAAAAAACTAATGATAATATTTTCAACAATTATTTTTGGAATGAGTATGGTAGGTTGTGGGTCAGATGAGGTAGCCCAAACACCTGAAAATGTTCAAGTTGAAGCACCAAAAGAGGTGTTGGTAGTTGGAATGGAACTTAAATTTCCACCATTTGAAACTATAGACACAAGTGGAAATCCTATGGGGGTATCTGTGGAGTTAGCTCAAGCTCTTGGGGAAAAATTAGGTGTAGATATTGAAATTCAAGGGTTAGACTGGGCTGCCTTAATTCCGTCACTACAATCTAAAAATATAGATTTAATAATTTCATCTATGAGTATAAATGAAGAAAGACTTCAAGCAATTGATTTTAGTGATGAATACGCAAAATCAGATATTGCACTAATGGTAAATAATAATGTCGATATTTCGCATTATTCGGAGCTTGACCAAGAAGGATTTACTGTTGCTGTAAAACAAGGAACTATTGGAGATTTGTGGGCTAGTGCCAACCTGCAAAATGCTGATATCAAATACTTTTCAGAAACAGGAGCAGGGTTTTTAGATGTAAATCAAGGGTTAAGTACTGCATTTATTTATGACCCACTAAGTTTGATTGAGGCTAGTCAAAATTTGAGTAATGTTAAATTATTGCTTGACCCACTTCCTGGAACTCAAGGTTGGGGAATTGGAATGCGAAAAGGTGAAACGGAGCTTCTAACTAGAGTAAATAAAGCACTTCAGGAAGTTAAAGATGACGGGTTTTTTGATGATATGAGAGAAAAATATTTAAAAGAAGATGTAGAAAAGTATGAGTCTTATGGTTTAGATTACTTTTTCTAAAAGGAATATTATATGAAAAAAGATACTTTAGGTAAACTTAGAGATATATTTATTGTCGTTTTGATATTTGTAGGACTTTGTATGTTTGTAGTAAATCAAAATCCAGACTTTAAAATAAACTTGGACTCTTTACATAACTATCGAGAATTGTTATTAAAAGGCTACTGGCAAACTATATGGATAAGTATAGTTTCATTGATTGGGAGTTTATTTTTTGGTGGAATATTATTTTTTATGTGCATATCAAAAATACAAGTTTTGCGATATTTATATATAGCTTTTACCCAAATCGCATTAGGTGTGCCACTGATGGTTCATGTTATCGTGCTATACTTCTTTTTTACATCGGCAATTGGAATAAGAGATCCACTAATTGGGGGAACTCTTATTTTGTCGTTGTATATGGGGTGTTATTTCGCCAAAACTTTTGAAGGAGCATATAAAGATTTGGGAACTCAACAATTTAAAATGATGCATATATTACAACTTCCCAAAAGTGTATGTATGACTAAAATAATTTTGCCACAAATAATCAAAGGCACATTACCAACTTTAACGAGTCATTTTTCATTATTAGTAAAAAGTACAGCGTTATTATCATTGATTTCTGTACCAGAGTTTACAAACTATATAAATATTTTTAATTCAAGAACGCTACAATTTGTAACAGGATATATAGTTCTTGCAGTAGGATATTTAACAATTACAATACCACTAAGTATTTTTACAATGTGGTTAAATAAAAAGGTGACTAAATAAATGGATTTAACTATTAAAAACTTAAATAAAACGTATGAAAATGAACAAGTGTTAAATATTAAAGAATTAGAACTTACTAATATTCGCACACTTGCTATTGTAGGCCCAAGTGGAGGAGGCAAAAGTACTCTATTAAAATTATTAGGCACAATAGAAATCGCAACCTCAGGTTCTTTAATGTTGAATAATCAAGAAATTGTGGGACTTAGCGACTATAAAAATTATTTAAAAGAGATAGGATATGTGTTTCAGCATGATAATTTATTTCCAAATTTAACAGTGATAGAAAATGTCACAATTCATCTTCTGCACACATACAAAATCCCAAAAGATGAAGCCTATTCTACAGCAAGAAATTGGCTCAAAAAAGTGGGTATCATTGAACATGAAAATAAGAAACTTCATCAATTAAGTGGGGGTCAGGCACAACGTGTAGCTATTGTGCGTGCTTTGGTAACTGGGGCAAAACTTTTGATGTTAGATGAACCAACATCAGCACTAGATCCAGAGCTTGCCTATGAAGTTATGATGACTCTTATCGGCATGAAAAATGAAGCAGATATGATAATTGTTACACACGAATTAAATTTTGCACGTAGATTTGCAGATTACTACATTTTTATTGAAAATGGAGATATTTTATCTCATGGTCCAATTGAAAATTTATTTGAAAATGATGAGCCTCGAATTAAAGCTTTTGTTGAGAAGATGACATTTAAATAAAAATTTTCCCTCTACTAAAATGGTAGAGGTTTTTTTGTGCAAATATTGGAAATACAAGGCTTTACATACTAACTTTATGTATATCCTCTAAACTAAATGAAGAAAATTAAAAAAACTTTTTTTGGGTGAATAAAATTTTTATTTCTTGTCCATAGTCTAAATACGGTATATAATGTTTAAGATGTTTCTATATTTTTGAATTACAGGGGGATTTTAAATCATGATTAAAAAGATAAGTGTGGGAATAATGGTAGGCACATTACTGTTATCCTCACAAACGATGTACGCAAGAGGATTAGATAGTATTAGAATTGGTCTTGAGAGTGTATATAAAGATGTTAGCATTGTTCGTTTAGAAAGTGATGCGAACTTTGATTTTGGGTATATAAAAAATAATGATTTTGTTAAAATTGGGGAACTCCCTACAAAAAGTTTGATGCTTCGTGAAACAGCAAATAGCTATTATTATAATGAATATGAGGTTTACACTAGGTTTGATAGAGCTGAGGAAGTGGCCAAAGAAGAAGATGGAGTTGTGGCTTATATTGCACCTAATGAATATTACGTATATTATAAGGAAGAAACTGGTTATACAGTGCCTGTTAATGCTTCTGATATGTACATTGAATTACTTAATGAAAATTCGCAAGTTATAGGGGTTGCCAACTATGAAGATGATGCGATTGTTTTTCAGGGTTCAAGCAAAAGTCATGATTTTCCAGTAACTTCAGTGGGTAGTAATAACTATCGAGGAGTAATTGAAGTTGTCAATGGACAAACTCGAGGTTTAACAGCTGTTAGTGTTGTAGATATGCAAGATTATTTATATGGAGTTGTTCCGTATGAAATGAGTCCATCTTGGAATATTGAGGCCCTAAAAGCTCAAGCAGTAACAGCACGTTCAATCGCAAATTTTCAGGCCAACAGATATTTAAGCCGAGGATATAATTTGGTAGATACAACGTATAGTCAAGTTTATAAAGGGATTGAGCGAGAAAGTGCCAACTCAAATATGGCAGTCGATGCAACAAATGGCGAAGTTGTAACTTATAATGGTCAAATTGCTGAAGCGCTATATTTTTCAACGAGTGGAGGCTATACTGATAGCCCAGAATATGTTTGGGGTAATCAGGTTGGGTATTTGCAACCAGTAGAAGATATTTATGAATTAAATCCATATGCAGCACCTTGGACTAGGGAGATTACTTTTGCTGAAATTAAGCAGGCTTTAGCTAGTCGAGGAGAAAATATTGGTGATATTTTACGAGTGAATATTAATGCACGTTCGGAAGCTGGTAGAGTTTATGAGTTAGAAATTGTAGGGGAAGATGGAATTTACACTCTTAATAATGAGGCAACACGTACATTTTTTAGTTCAACTTCGGGAGGCTCTCTACAAAGTCAAATGTATAGTTTTACACCTTATTTGGAGCATAATTTTCAAAGAAGCCTAATTAATATAGAAGATGACAATGAGGAAATTTTTGTACTTAGTGCTTCGGGAAAAGAAGAAGCTAACCCGTTTGAATTATATGCCATTGGTGCATCTTCTAACAAAGCACAAAGTTTAGATGAGGATTTGATTTTTGTAGAAGGTGAATTATCACGAATAATTTTAGAAAATGATAGTGATAATAGTGATAGTTCAAGTAGTAGTTCTGAAAATGAATTTGCTCCTAATAACGAAAAACCTCAATACGAGAGTGTAAACAGTGACTTTACGATTTATGGAAAGGGCTGGGGGCATGGTGTTGGAATGAGCCAAAGTGGTGCTAAAGATATGGCAGACTTAGGTTATACTTATGATGAAATTTTACATTTTTACTTCACAGATATTAAGATTGAGAAATAGTTGACGCTATCAAAATTGTAAAGTATAATTTGTAGATAATAAAGAGGAGTGATTTTTGCTCCTTTTTTAATAAAGTTTAGGAGCAAATTATGAAAACATCAGATTTTTATTTTGATTTACCAGAAAATTTAATAGCGCAAGTGCCTCTTGAAAATAGGGAAGCATCAAGATTATTAATTGTTGATAAAAATACAGGAAGCTTGGAGCATAGGAACTTTAGCGATATTGTAGACTATTTAAATAAAGGGGATTGCCTTGTGCTAAATAATACAAGGGTTATTCCAGCTAGATTATTTGGCGAAAAAGAAAGCTCTGGAGGAAAAGTTGAGTTTTTATTATTAACTAGAACAACTGAAAATACTTGGGAAGTTTTGGTTAAACCTGGAAAGAAAGCAAAAATAGGAGCAAAAATAATTTTTGGAAACGGTATTTTGACTGCTGTAGTTGATGATATTATTGAAGATGGAAAGCGCCTTGTAACCTTTAGTTATGAAGGGATTTGGGAAGAGGTGTTGGACAAACTAGGAGAAATGCCGCTACCACCGTATATTGTTGAAAAATTAGAAGATAAAGAGAGATATCAAACTATATACTCAAAACACAATGGGAGTGCAGCAGCTCCAACGGCAGGACTTCATTTTACAGATAATTTATTAAATAAAGCTCGAGAAAAAGGGGTTAATATTGCGTTTGTAACTCTTCATGTTGGTTTAGGTACTTTTAGACCTGTAAAAGTGGATAACGTTTTGGAACATGAAATGCATTCCGAGTTTTTTCAAATAGATGAAGAAAACGCAAATATAATTAATAATACCAAATCTCAAGGGGGAAAAATAATTTGTGTAGGGACAACTAGCACAAGAACTATAGAAGCCAACTGTGATGCTGAGGGAAAAGTTATTGCAGGAAGTGGTTGGACAAACATCTTTATATACCCTAGTTATAAATTTAAATGTGTAGATAATTTAATAACTAATTTTCATTTACCAGAGTCTACCTTAATCATGTTAGTTAGTGCATTAACTTCAAAAGAGATTATTTTGAAGGCTTATAATACGGCAGTTGCTGAAAAATACAGATTTTTTAGTTTTGGAGATGCAATGTTAATTACAGATATGGGGAATTAGACGAGGGGTGAATTATGAAGGATAACATAAAAAAGTTATTCGAGTTAATGATGAGTGCCAGTGTAATAATGGTTTTTGTTGTAGGATTTTATTTATTTACTGTTCTAGCAGGAGCAACTATCATGACTTGGTTTGGATTTGAATACAAGTCTATACAAAGTGTAATTATATTTTTTGTAGTAGCTGATATTATTTCAATTCCTATAGAACTTTTAATAAAAATAGTTGCACAATCACTATTAAGCAAAGGTGCAACTATGAATATGGTAAAAGCATTTTATGTTATAGCTTGTACTATAAATTTAGGGGGTTGTATGGCTCTTATGGATTATTATATGAGGGATATTGTAGCTCCTGATTTAGCAATTTTGGTCATAGGTATAATAAGTTCGTTTTTAGATGTTAACGACCTAGACCAGCAAATGATGATGTAGATTGCATTCCCAAAACATAATTTAGAGTGCCAGTTTGCAGATTATAAATTGATAAATATAGTGGAAATTTGGTATAATTTGTATCAGCCATCACTAAATACAAAAATTCTTCTTCATACAAAATATCCAATACTGCTATATTTTCAGCAGGCAAAGGAAGTTTTGTGGTTTGTACTAAATTTAGGTTTTTGTTTAATAAATTGGCTTCCAAAAAATCTTCGTTTTCAACAAGAATTAGAGTAAAATCACCTTGTGTAATTACAAAATCATACTCAAAATGTTCTGGTAAAATTAATGTTCCATTGGCTGTTAAACCAAATTGATATTTACTATTGGTTAGAGTTGGTAATTTTTCAGCATTAATAATTGTAAAATCAGTTAATTGCGCTTCAAAATATAATGCATTATTTGCAAATGCTTCAAGACCTAGAATAAAAAGTTTGTCCTCATCAATTATAATATGAGATACGTACATCGTTCCAAAATTTTGAGATTTATCAAAATTTAACTGGTAAATATGGTTCGTATCTTTTTTTTGTATATAAATTTCCTCAAGGCCTCCAGCAAATGCATAAATTTTCCAAGTTTCATCTTCGTAAATATAGTGTAAGGGGTATTTTGTATTAATAAGGTCCTCAATTTTTTTGTACTCAAAGCTATTTAAAAAACCTTCTGTATAAGCCGTAATATTTTCGCTTTGCCCAACAAGAGGATTAGATTTTTGGGGGTTAAGGGTATATTTGGTAGGGTCAGCCCCAAAGTATAAGTTTACTGATTGGTTAAAATTTGAGGGTAGTGTATTCAAAATAGTAGTAGTTTTTGGTTTAGAAGATGAAAAAAGCATAAATCCACCCAAAATTATTACTATTGCCACTAAAATTAAGTTTATAATTTTTTTAATCATAATTTTTTAGGGTTAATTCCAAAAATTTGCATGACCTCAAGGTGAGGACTTTTTGCAAAATCTTGTGGTGATACCCAAATTCCTCCGTTTCCGTCTAAGTTTATACCAAAAGCCATAAAAGCTTGCCATACAATTAATGAACAATGGGTGCTAGTTGGTGATTTACCTTGCCATTTATGAGCTAGAATATTGTAGGGGACTCCTTGTAAGTTGGTAAGGGCATAGTTTGCAATTTCGTTTCTTGTTTCTTTTGGTAATTTTGTTGCACGAAGCATCTCAAAAGTAGGGTAGTACTCCCACTTGCTGGCATTTTGTAATATAGATTTTGTATTTGGCTCTAACGACTCCAATACTTTTCCATGAACTTCATCAACTACAATCCCTGCGTGTCCATGTCGCCAATTAGCTGTGTAGGTAGATTTGGTTACAAAAATATCACCATTTTCATAAGGAGCAAGCTCAAAAACTGGAGTCCAATTTCCTTTTCTATCCAAGACTTTATCCCAAGATGTAAAAATGCTCATAGCTGTTTTTTGTACATAATAGTGTTTATAATAATTATTTTGTAAGCGTAAAATTTGCGTTTCAAAATCTGGTTGTTGTTCGAGTTGACGAATTAAAATTTTATTTATTCCAGTTTGTTCATAAATTGTATTATAATCTTCATCGGCTAAAACCTCTTTTTGTAACATATTAACTAAACTAATTCTTTGTGAGTTTGGAAAATAAAACATATCTTGTCTAACTTTATACCCAGCTAATAAATACAAACATAATCCTAATATTAAACTTAAAAATAAAAATTTTCTCATAAAAAAGCTCCTCTTGCTTAGTATGGCAAAAAGAGCTATGAACTATTACTTCAATTTATCAGATAATTTAAATAAGTATGGAGTACAAGATTTACAACAAAGGTAAGGTTTTAGAAGTTTCATTACTGGCTTAACTTTTTGTAAATTTTCTACACTATCAACCATATGAGGTAGCCAACTTTCTAGAGTATTATCAAAGCTATAGATATGAACAAAACTTATTGTTTTAGGGGTATCCATATTTGATAATTGAATTGGAGTTGTGTAAAATTCTAAAAATGAACTAAATATAAGTTGAGATAAATCATTTGCTATATTTTCGCTCACTATATATTTTTTATCAACTAGGTTAGACTTGTTGATAAAATAATTTTCAGCAAAACTAATAATTGTTGCAAACCAATCATTGTGTAATGGTTCAAATAAATTTCGCTTATTATAAATAAATAAATTTTCATAATATTTATAACTAGAAACAAAAGCAATAGTAAAACGTCTATCTTTTATACGATATAGCACATAAAAAAGTGAGTCCCCAACTTTGCTATATGAACTCAAATAGGGTGAATATTTATTAAACAAAGTTTCGGCAGTTTCGGTGTATAAATCACGGATAAAATCTATTACTACAGCATAATCTGGGCATAACATACAAACGTTTTGCAAAAAATTTTCATTCCAACCATCAATTTCATATAACATATATTCCGTTATGATATTAATTAATCCATTGATTTTTGTAGCAGGATAAGTTTTTAGACAATACTCCATTTCCTCAAACCAAATTTCCGAAGTTTTATTTGGACTCAAACCAAGTAAAACCCCTTTTTGGGTATCATCAATTAATTTTAGCTCGTTCGCAATAAAATCAATCATTTCAGCACTATTATTTCTATATAATAGACGTTCAAACTGGCATTGATATCCTACTAGTGTTAAAAACATAAAAGTTAGCTCGTTAAAAATATCCATAACACTATCCCTATCACTAGGTTCTGAGTTGATAACTTTCATTAAAATACTATTTATAGCTACGTTCCCAAGTTTATACATCTTTTCATCTCCATATTCGTCATGTTCTAATAATAGACTAGGAGTTTTGTTAAGCAAGTGGATAAAAATTTCCTTGTTGTCTGGTAAAGTGTAGGCTAGTTGATAAACTAATCCAGTATAATTAAAATTATTATCTACTGGGTTGAATAAATTATCAAGTACATAAACTATATCATCTATAGTGCCAATTAATAATAAAATGATTAGTGAGGGAAGTTTATTATTAATTGTGAGTACTTTTTCTTTAGAGTTTTCAATAAGTTCAGGGTGTATTGGTTTTAAAGGCTCTAGCATAGGAGCTATATTTTTATAGAATGTAGACCAATTTGCAAGCTGTTGTTTGTTCAAAAATTTTGTTATAAATATACTAGACCTGTTAAATGCTCTAAAATCATAAATAGCTTCACTATTAATTAATTTTAGGTTTGTAAAGTTATCATCTATATACAAATTACTACTATTATGCAAAGGAGTGCCATGTTTTTTTTGGAGTGAATTTATGGTGATTTTTGAAATATTAGTATAGAGAACAGGAATATCTTTTACTTTATTTTCAATAGGCAGATTGCTACCTAAATTATTGCAAGAAACTAAATTTAGAGCATCAACCAAACCTATAACAAATAAAATATTTGTTGATTGTCCAGAAGTTAACTCGTTTAAGTGTAGTACAAGTTTTTGGATAACTTTTTGATTTGAAGTTGCAAGTTGATTAGTGATTTTTTGAATGCTAACATTATTTATAAGGCTATCTTTACCTCCCAAAATACAATTGGTAAGTTGTTTTTTTAATTCAGTGAACATTTTAATTCTCCTTAGTTATTGTCTGAGATATTAATTTTGAGGATAGGACAAAAAAGTAATATCATCACGATTTTTCAATTTTTAAATTTTGAAATCTAATTTTCGTATTAGTTGTAAAACTCGTTTGAGAGTTGAAGAGTTGTCAAAAATTATAATTTCGTTTATCTATTTATAAGTGATTATATCATAAAATGGTGACATATGTAGGTTATAATAAAAATTTTTGCTAAAAGTGATAGATTTTTAGATAAGTTTACGGATTAATAGTTGTATACATCAAAAGAGGAGGGGCATATGCGAATAACAGAGGAAAATTTTATTACACTATTAATTCAAAAAAATGAAAAGGCGCTAGATTTTGTAATAGATAATTATGGCTGGGTTATTCAGTCCGTTGTAAAAAAACAACTTGGAAATTTGGAGGGTTATACCGAAGAATGTGTTAATGATGTTCTTTTGGAAATTTGGAATAATGCAAAATATTTTGACCCAAGTAGAAGCACTTTTAAAAATTGGATTGGGGTTATTGCCAAATTTAAAGCTATAGATTATCAGCGAAAATATATTAAACACCTAGAAAATCAGACTTCACAGGAGCTTTTGCAAACTTTGGTTCAAGGGTGTGAAATGGTTGATGCTTCATTGTTGCAAGATGAATTAAGGCGTGAAATTGATAAGATGTTGGTTCATTTGAATGAGCAAGATAGGCATTTGTTTTTGGAAGCTTATGAAAATGAGAAGCGTATTAAAGATATTTCTACTGAGACAGGCATTAAGGAAAGTGTTATTTATAACCGACTTTCTAGGGCAAAAAAGAAGTTGAAAGTGATATTTGGGAGGCGATAGTTTATGAATAAATTTGATTTGTTTAATGAGATGTCGGTGGAAATTGATGGTGAGCAGGAGCAAAATTTTACGGATTTGGATAGAAAACGCATGAAAAAAGGAGCTAGGCATATGATTAATAATGGAAAAAATATGTCAAAGAATATTAGAGGTTGTGTTGCAGGAGCAGTAGTTATTGCATTAGGTATGCCTGTAGCTGGAAATTATTTTTCAAATAATACACAAGAGATGATAAATGTTAGTAAAAATTTGGACGACTATATTATGAGTATTGGGCAAAGTGTAACTCATAATGAAACTACAATTACCCTTGATGAAGTATTGATAAATGGTGATAGTTTGATGATTTTAACTACAATTCAGACAAGTGAAAATATAGGGTTAAATAGCTTTTTATCGGAGGATTTTGTTAGTTTTAGACCAACGGTTTATATAGATGGTGTGTTGGCTTATGGGAGAAGTGTTACTGGGGAGAGATATGGGGAAAATGTAATTAGGGAGCTTAGGGAATATACTCCAACTCAAGTGTTATCAAGGGATATAACGGATAATTTAAATGTTAAAGTAGTGTATAATCAATTTGAAATTATAGATAATCAAGAGCAACTTAATGTTGATGTACCAGAATGGGTTTTTGAGTTTAAAACTGATGATAGCACCATGATTGAGGATACAGTTACTTACAATATTAATGAACAAATAGTGATAGATGATGGCATGGTTATCGAAGTTTTTAATATAAACCGTAATTCTATATCAACAAAATTGTACTATGATAGAGTGGATAAAGTAGGCGTTGGTTTAACACAATCTGTTGAATTTGAAATAATAGATAATTTGGGAAATTATGTGTCTCAACCAAGTGCAAGTTATAGCCATACAGAAGGTGGTGTTATTAGGCTGGAGACGCATATTTTTGATGAAAATGGGAATTTTGTAGAAACTGTTGGAGGTATCGTTGATGAGGCTGAAAGTTTAACGATTACACTTATTGCAATTAATCCTAAAAACGATGGTCAATTAGATTTTAGGAGTGAGCCTATAATTGTAAATTTGAAATAGAAAAAAAGACTGTAAACTTTTATGTATACAGTCTTTTTGTTTTGTAATTTTATTCATTCAATGAAATAATATAAACTTCCTCTAGTTCTTTGGAAATTTCCGTTTGTGGAGAGTGTGCTATAGCTCGTAAAATCGTAGTATTTTCTATTATTATAGGCTCAGAATATTGTTCTCCATTAACAACTGGGTCAAGTCCATTTAATGTATAAAAAATAGTGGCATTTGGTGTTATGCTACTAAGTTCCACGGTTTGAATAGAGTCATATTCTCCACCTATTACAGATGCTATTGGAGGTGCTACAGTTTGGAGTATAATATAAGTTTCTTCCATTATGTCAGAATTTTCCATATTGTTAGCAATAGCAATGGCCTTTAGAATGGTAGTTTCTTCTATTAAAATAGGTTCGACATATTTTAGGCTATCTTCGTTTGGCTCAAATCCATCTAACGTATAATAAATTGTTGCCCAATCAGTTAATGAATATAGTGCTACTAGTTGAGCGTCGTCATATTCGCCACCAGAAATATCAGAAATTGGTATTTGTGCCGAATTCAAATTTATAGTGTAGGTTTGCTCAAAAATACTAGAATTTTGCATATCAGGAGCAACTGCAATAGCTTTTAGTAAAGTTGTCTCGGAAATTGCAAATGAAGACTCATATTTTTGGCTATTTTGTGTAGGCGTAGAACCATCTAGTGTATAAAAAATTTCTGCATTTTCAGTGTCTGAATGTAGCTCAATTATGTTTTGGTCAGTAGTTACGCCGTAGATAATATTAGCTGTTGGTGTTTGTGCTATCAAAATTTCGTTATCAACTTCGGAAGTTTCATCTAAATTTTCTAAATCTTTTTCTAGTTCAGCAATAGTTTTTGTTGGTTCGATAAAGATTTGAGTCCAATAATTGTTGTAATATCCTATCCCGATATGAGTTGTCGAGCTACTCAAAATATTAGCTTTATGCTCCTCACTATTTAGCCAAGTTTCTAGGACGGTTTCGGGAGTTTTTTGCCCATATGCGATATTTTCAGCCATGGTCCACCAGTCAATTTTAAAAATATCTAGCAATTGTTCGGCATCTCCAAAATATGAACTAGTGTGAGAAAGCTCATTGTTTAGAGCCATATCAGTAGATTTAATATGAGCAATTGTTGTTAATTTATCGTGTAAAATCAGTGGTTCAAGGTTATATTTTGCTCTTTCATTATTTATTAATTGTAGTAATTCGTAAACAAATGACTCATTAATTTGAGGGTCTATTGTAATGAAAACTTCTTTAATTTCAGAGTCTATAGCGTTTTCTTTTGTGGCCAAAATTTTAAGCTGTGTATTTTGGGTAATAGTAATTTCACCAGTATACAAAGTTGAGTTTTCGGTTGGGTCAGTTCCATCAGTTGTGTAAAAAATAGTGCTATTATCTGTATAGCAGTCTAAAATTACAGTTTGATAGTTAGAATTTTCAGCTTCGCCACTAATAATAGTTAAATTTGGAGTAGTAACTTGTTCTAAATTTATTATAAATTGTTCGGCTAACACTTTTGAAAATAGTCCGTTTTTCTCAATAACAGCTTGTAATGTAGCAGTTTCTTCTATTAAAATAGGGGCTACATATTGCGTACTATTTATTGTAGGAATTTGATTATCTAAAGTATAATAAATATTTGCACTATCAATATTTGTTGAAAGTTCTATAGTTTGAGGATTGTTAAAAGTTGCTCCTTTGATAGAAATATTAGGTTGTTGAGTTAAAAGATAATCCTCCAAATCAGTGCTAGAAGTACTATTTTCAGGCTCAAATTCTATAGGCTCATCAATTTTTGGGTTATTATCTTTGATGAAAATTTGAGTCCAATAATGTTTGTAATGATCGTTAGCATTATAGCTATAGCCAATTCCTATATGCGTTGTTGAGCTACTTAAAATGTTAGCTCTGTGACCACTACTTTCCAGCCATGCATTAACAACAGCTTCTGGAGAAGTTTGCCCAGTTGCAATATTTTCAGCACGTGCAGTCCAATTAATATCAAATACTCCCAACAATTCTCCAGCAGAACCAAAATATGGGCTAGTGTGGGAGAACACATCATTTAGAGCCATATCGGAAGATTTAATATGAGCGATTGTAGTCAAATCTTCGTGCAATAATAAAGCCGATAGACCTTCTTTTTCACGTTCAATATTAACAAGACGCAATATTTCTTCAACATAATCATCATAAGTTGTGGGTTCTATCGTAATAAAAACAGAGGTTACATCTGAAGTTTCATATTCTTTATGAACAGAAATTATTTTTAGTTCACAATTTTTCGTAATATTAAATGCTCCATTATACAAAGTTGAGTTTTCGGTTGGAATTGTTCCATCGGTAGTGTAATAAATAGATACATTATCTGTGTCGCAATCTAAAGTTATGGTTTGGTATTTATTAGTCAATCCGTCTATAATTGATAGAGTTGGCATTTCGCATTGAATGTTAGAAAAATTAATTTGGTATACTTCTGTTAAAATTTCTGAAGTTAAGTCACCTTTGATAGCCATGGCTTTTAGTGTAGCAGTTTCTTCTATTAAAATAGGTTTTGTATACAAAGTTGAATTTTTGGTTGGGGTTGACCCATCAAGCGTATAATATATTTTAGCATCATCTGTAATTGTACTCAAAGATATAGTTTGGCTGGAGTTGAATTCTCCTGCTTCGATATCTGTAGTCGGACTTTGTATAATTAATTCTGTATCAATATACGTATCTATATTTGTGTCAATGTTAGTATCTATATCTGTATTTAACCCGTTGTCAAAATCTAGCTCCCAATCAGGATTATCATCAAAAATTGGAGGCTTATAGTCGTCTTCTATAGGTGGTTGGTATGTTTGGGTAGTGATATTAGTTGGACTAGAAGTCACATTATTTATAGGATTTTGTACAATCATATTAGAATTTTCATCTAAAGTTAAAGTTTTATTTCCGTAGTTAACAGTTGTGTTAGCAGTTTCAATATTAATTTTATTTGTACTAATATCAATATTTGTATCTATAGTAATATCATTATGAACCCAAAGTTCAGAAATTTTGGCGTATCCACCAATGTTAGCTTGAGATATAATTTCTAGCGAATTAATTGTAGTATTTTTATCTGTAGAAATGCGAATTGTATCGTTATATTTATCTATGACCATAAAATTTAAATCGCAATCTTTCAAATAAACTGTATTGTCTCCACAACCTTCGATATAAACTATCCCTTGTACAGTAACGTTTTCTAAAAATACTTCACCTTCGCCAATTCCTTGAGTTAGGTATAAATTTCCTTGGATAAAACTATCTTTTAAAACGACATCTGTTGTATTTATGATGGCATGACCATCTGTATCTATTGAATATGCTCCAGATTGAGCAATTAATTCTGCCGTTAATCTACTAAATAAAGTTATAGCTTCGGCTCTAGTTATTTCGTCTTGAATTCCCAAAGAACCATCAGGGCTACCCTCTAAATATCCATGTGTTACGAGCGTTTCTACTGCATCTTTTGCCCAGCTTGAAATTTGTGAGCTATCTGTAAAATTTAGTGAAGTTGTTTGATTATCATGAATTAGGTTATAAGCTTGAACTAGTGCATAAATTACTTCTTCTCGTGTAGCTTGCGCATTTGGAGCAAAAGTATTACCATAATCATTCATTATGCCAGCCGAAGAAATTGCAGTGATTGCCTCGCTATACCAAGCATTTTGAGCGACATCAGTATATATTTTTGCGTCTTTAAAATCTTGTAGGTGAAATATATTTTGTATGCAAGTAGCAAGTTCAGCACGTGTCAGCCCAGAGCTTGGTTTAAATATGCCATCGTCATATCCAAATAGAATGCCATTTTTTGCAAATTCTTCAATGGTTTGTTCTGCCCAATGACTTTGGATATCCGAAAGTTGAGCTGAGTTAGCTTGCATTGGAAACGATAGTGCCATAACCCCTAGAGTTAGCTCCATTCGTTTTTTCAAAATTTTACTCATCAGTTTTTCCTCCTGTGTGTGATATACATATGACTGTATTTTAATTATAGTTAAAAAATTAATGAAAGTCTATATTGAATAAGGCAATTTGTCCCTTTATTAATTATACCTATGAAAAATATCGACAAATAATATAATTATTATACAATATAGAAAATTTTTTTCTATATAATATTATCAAACGTTATATATAAATGATTTTTACTCAAATTTTATAGCATTACAGAGGAGGAAACTTTTTATAGTATTCACTCAAAAAAGCTCTCAGATAAGTCCATCAGCAAAAAAATAATTTTTAGATAAAAAAAGAGAGCTAACATAAGTCAGCTCCCTACAAGTTTTAGGAGGATAATCCTTCACCGATTTTTAGAAGATGTATCTCAAAGAGAGTCATTCCTGTTTTTTGTGCAATTTCTTCGGCTGAAATATTTGGTGTGTGCAAAAGTTTACGCGCAATATTTGTAAGTTTAATTGCAGCTTTTAGCTCATGAATATTCACGTTAGATTTTGTCTCTTTAACGTTGTGGGCTAAGTCATAACGTAATTTATTTATTATAGCCTGATGTCCAGTATCCTCTAAGGCTTTATAAAATTGAGTCTGAATTGCAAGGGGTGCAAGGGGTAAACTCATTTTGATTATGGCAAAAAATTCTTCATATGTTCTTGTAAAAAGAAGACTTGCCAACAATACATGGGGTGTGTGTCCTAAAGAGGAATTGATTGTATAAGTATTAATGTTAAATGTGTGATAAGACATATAAATTGAATTTTTAATCTGTGGATTTATTTTATAATCGTGTAATTTTTCAGTAGGGTTAACATTTAAAACTAGGGGAACTATAGTTGGCATTTTAAACTCATTTATGTTAGGAAAGCAGAATTTTCCATATTGTTTTGTATGGTAGTACAAGATTTGGTTAACTGCATTAGAAGTCATTAGATGAGGAGGTGTTTCGCCTGTATAAAAATTAATTGCTAAATATATATTATGAAGTTGGTCGTAATATAGGTTATCAGGATATTTCTCAGACAAAGTTACTTCTTCAAAGCGAGCATTATCTCGAATTCTTCCGATTGAGCGTAAATATGAATTAGCTACAGTTCTAACTATGTTTACAGAATTAAAAATATTATATGATAGTTGCTTAATAAATTGTTCAAATTGATTTTGTGTTATGTTCATAGTCTTCTCCTTTTACTCTCATAGATTTACTAATAAAAGTCTTTAGGTTATACTATATTATATGCAAGATTTTGTAACATATCACAAAAATAATTTATTGAGTTATATAATTTGCTAAATATTCTATATTAGGAGCAATAATTCTACATGATGGAGTTTGTATTGCTACCAATAAATCATGGGCAACACGCTTATTAAGTTCAGATGAATTAATATGCTCTAGCAATATTAGTAATTCTTTTACAAAAACAGGATAGTTTGGTGCATTTGAAATATAATAATAAAATTGAAGTTTTGGTTGTACAAATTTAGTGAATTTTGGTTCAGCTAGAGGAGTCAAATTGCGTGAATAATAATTAATGTCTAATAGGCTAGAAATAGTTTCTTCTCTTGTCATTCTAATAGTTTTATATTCAAGTTTTGGAATTAGAGGAGATATAATTTTTTCTATTTCTTGATGCTCTTCAAACTCAGTAGCTTCAATATCTTTTGTATAATATTCATTATGGTGAAACTCATCATAATAACGGTGGTGGTTTGGAACTTCAAAAATGAGATTTACAATTTGAGGAGGTAAACTTTGCGTAGATTTAATATGCGCCAAGTTATTGTGAGTGTAGTGTTTATCCAAAATTGTATGCGTTGAATTTAAAACCAAAAAACTAGGGTGAAGTTTGGATTGATTAAACGTTGTAACTGTTACAAAGATATCGCTAGTAGGGTCATGAAAAATTTCACTTGGGTTAAGAGTTCGATAAAGTGGTGAAAGATGAGGTAAACTTAACGGAAATAAATCTGTAATTCTCTTACCAAGTGCGGGTTTGTCCTCCATAACCTCAAAAAAATCTAAACTAAAATTGCCAAGCTCTACAATAGTTTGGAGGTCTTGAGTACCAAGGGTTTGGAGATTATTCATTAGTGTGCAAAATTGACGATATGGCAAATGTTGTTCAAAACTTAAATTATTTGGATTAAATGCGATATGATGATGCTTATTTAAAAATTGACTCATGTTTTTTATTCCTTTCGATAAATAAATTTTATTAAATATCGACATAAAATAAGTTTTTATTAAATTTAAACTACTAATTATTTATAACTATTACATTAGATTACAAAAAGTTTATTTGGTCTTCAAAGTTTTATAGTAAAATTAGATTTATCATACATATTTAATGTGTAAATTTTGATAAAAAATGCGAACACCTCAATAATTATTGACACTGATTTTAATTTAAACTATATTGTAAGTAGCATATTTGCTAACATTTTAGGGTTTTTAAATTGTAGGAGAGATAAAATGAAATTAATAAAAAAAGTTTTACCGTTAGTAGCATCGTTGGTAATTTTTACACCAACAGTTTTTGCAGGAGGGGTAGATGGATTTGTATCACAGTCTAATGCAGACCTATACCCTAGTTATTCGACAAAATTAGTTGACCAATACCCAGATTTAGCCCCATATATTGTAAATATTAATGAGTCGGTGGAAGTTGAGGGAACTAAGTTTACAATTGAAGATGCATTAAAAATTGATGGAGTTATAAAAGTTAATGCAAAGTTAGAAAAAGTTGATGGTACACAATTTGAAACTGAACTTCACCGTTCAAGTCGTTTATCTTTGCAACAAGCTACAGATTTGAATAATGAAATTTTTCAAATAATTATGCGTTTGATAAGTTCAATGGAGCAAGATGTGTTTGAGGTAATTACACCAGATGATTGGTTGTTTTTAAGCTCAATTTTTGGAAATGGGTCTGGGAGTTCATCATCAAGCAGTGTAGTGTCTGATGATGGAAAATCAATTCACTATGAATATACGGTAATCTTTGAAGATACTGACTCTATGGGGAGTGACTTTAAGCTAAAAGTTGAGGAGCTTGGCTTTTGGGATACCGAAGAACAGGCGCTAGATTTAGAGCTATATTCTATAGTTCATCACAATGAGATGGGGCAAATTTTGGATAAGAATTTGATTGGTGAAGATGAAGAAACAGCTATGGAGTTAAAGAATAAATATTCTATGGAGTATGCACTAGGTGGAGGCTATGTACTTGATTTAATCCAACATTATGAAAACAATGATGGGGATATGGTTTTGAGTATTATTTATACAGAGGCAGAAACTAACGGAAATTTAAGTTTGGATTTAAAAGTTGATGACAGCCCTATTTATGGTAGTGGAATGTGGGGAATGCGTATTGATGATACGTATATTAATATAGTGGAGTATATTATTGATGATATTTCAAACGCAAAACTTGTCGTATCAACAAGCGATTTTATTCCATATAATATTGATGGACTAGAGTTAAACTTTTCGTTGCCAAACACTGAAGTTCCAACATTAGAAACAGCTCAAACCATTGCTACTGCAAATAAAGATGGCTCTAGTGTTGAGATTAGAAATATCAAAATCAACCCATTAAGAGTTATGTTGGAAGGTAGTATTTTTGATATGGGAGATAGATTTGGATATGTGGATTTAGTTGAAGTTCAGTATAATGATGGAACTACGTTAGAATTACAACAATGCAATTCAACAGGCAGTTACAACGAGGACTATACAGTTGTAGATTTTGAAGTTGGTTATGAACTTTTAGAAGGTAGTATAAATTTGGATAATGTCGAAGCAATTTTAGTAAATGGTATGTCTTTAGCATTTTAAGATTTAATTAAACATAGGACTATATTATATAAGTAAATAGTCCTATTTTTTTGTGGAAACATTAAAATAATTAAAATTTTTTAAAGAAAGTATTGACAAGGGTATGCGCCTATCGTATACTAAGTGTATCACATGAATTGGTACACGCAAACAGCGAGTAACAGGTAAGTTAAAATTATAATTACACATTTAACATGAAAATTTAATGTATATAAGGAGAAGATATTATGAAACTATCTAAAAAAATTTTACCAGCATTGGCAACAGTAGTATTAGGAACAACAAGCGTATTTGCAGCAGGACATGGCTCAGTAACAGTTGATGCAGGTGCATATGATACGCATAAAGATACACTACCATTAAGCGAGAAATATCCAACACTTTCTGAGTATGTACTAGACGTTAATCAATCAGCAGAATTTGATGGAATTAGATTTACTGTTGAAGAAGTATTATTAGTAGACCAAAGTATATATTTAACTGCATTGATACAAAGCATTGATGGTACACCATTTCCAACGGTAGAATATGGTCTTGGATTTGATAGAATAGATATAGAAAAAGTTTTATCAGCTGAAGAGCAACAAAATGAAAAAGTTTATGAAATCGTGCAAAAATTAGTAAATTCTTATGATATGGATCAACTTTTGGAAATTATCCCTATGAATGATTTAGAATTTTTATTCAACAATTTAAGGATTGATGGATATAGTAGAGGTGCAAATAGTGGTATTACAATGATTGATGGTTCAACAATGAGAATGGATATGAATTTTGATTTTGGTACAGAATTAGCTGGAGAAACGGTGAAGGTAAACGTTAGAGATTTACAATATTGGTCTCATAATGAACAACAAATTGATGTAGATTTAAGCCACTTAATCGAATTATTTGAGGGGATTGATGCTGAATTAGAAGAAATAACTAATATTGACTCAATTAATTATGTGATTGAAGACTTTGATGGATTTTTGATTAATTATGCAGGGCAATATATTGATGAAGAGGGTCAAAATACTGTAAAAATTGTGTCTAGTTATAACAAATCAAATAATTCTGGGGCAAATTTACACGTAAGAAATGCGGCAGATGGTAACTATATTCCAACTCATACTTTCTCAAATTATTTATCAGATGAAACGTATTGTGATGTATTAGAATTTAAAGTAGACAACATAGAAGATATTGAGCTATACATTTCATCACACACAACGAATGTGGTAGCACAAGGAGAAGCTACTATTGAAGTTGCACTTCCAGCTGTAAATACTCCAATTTTATCTGCTCAAAATGGGGTGAATTTTGTAAATGAACAAGGGGTTAATGTAGAGATTAGCTCTATAAAAGTTACGCCAATGGCTGTTGAATTAGAGGGTCAATACACTGGTGTTGTTGAGTATTTCACTAATGAAATTGGAAATATGGAAATTGTGTACAAAGATGGAACAACTCAAACTTTAAACCAGCATTCAGCTAGTGGGTCATATCAAAATGAAGGTGACGCAGAACAATTTTATATGTCTTTGCACGCTGGTTATTATAATGAAGTAATTGATATCAACAATGTTAGTGGAATTATTTTGCACACTGAAACAATTAACTTTTAATATTGGGGCTAAGGGATAAAAATTCTCTTAGCCATATAATTTACACATATAAAAATTGGAGAATAGTATGAAATTAACAAAAAAACTTTTATCAATGGTAGCAACTTTAGCAATTTTAGTGCCTAATGTTTATGCACAACAAGAAATGCAAATAGTAAATGTAGTTGAGGCAGTAGCAGTAACGGAAATATCGAATGATACATTAGCTTTTGATTATAACAAACTTCCGTTAAGTGAGAGATACCCAACACTTTCAGATTACATTGTTCCAGTTAATCAATCTGTAGAATTTGATGGAATTAAGGTTACAGTTGAGGAATTACTAGTTGTTGAGAAAAGTGTATATTTAAGCGCTATTGTAGAAAAATCAAATGGCTTAGCTTTTGATGATTTAGAGTATTTTCATTTTGATAATTTTTCGATAGACATGGTTTTATCTCCAGAAGAGGAAGAAAAAGCAAGAGTAAGAAATATTGTAGAGACGTTGGTTAACAACAGTTGGGAGAGTCTTTTTGATATTATTACAGAAGAAGAATTGGATTTATTAATTCATAATTTAGACTTTACTTCTTATTCAAGAGGGGGTTCATACGGACAAACTAAGTTAGATAATGGAACTTTTCGCTACAATGCAGAATTTGATTTTGAAAAAAATTTAGATGGGGAACAAATTCAAGTTACATTTCGAGATTTATTAAATTATTCTTATGATGAAAAAGAAGTTTCCCTTGATTTTCAAGCATTAGCTAAACAATGCGAGGGAGTTTCTGACAATATTTGGGATAATTTGGAGGATAATTTTGAAGAGCTTAATCAGTATTCGTTAAATTATAAAGTTGATGAAAATTTTGATTATACAATTGAGTTGGTAAGATATTATGTAAATGATGATGGGGAAACTGTTATAAATATATTATCTTCTTCGGAAAATCCAAATAGTTGGGCAAATTTAAACGTAAAAAATGTGAATTCAGCATATGCAGGTACGGCAAGTCATGTTTATCCTAATTTTGTAACCCAAGAAATCAGGTTAGATAATATTGATGAGTTAGAAACGGAAATTAGTATTAGAACGATGAATATTATTGCAAAAGGTAACGGGGAAATTCAACTTGCAATACAATCAACAGGAGTTCCGACGTTAACTTATGATAAAGGGGTAGTGGTTGAAGGCGAAAATGGATTTACATTAGGGATTGATACGATTAAAGTTACACCGATGGGCATTATTTTGGAAGGTGGAAATGGTAATCCAGAAATGATTTTTAATAACCTGTTAACAATTGAAGTGCTGGATAAAGATGGGAGTTCAAAAATGATGCAATCAATTAGTAGTTCTGCTGGGTACGATACAGAGCAACAATTAAATGAATTTATTGTAAACTTCAGACCAAAAGAATATTATAAATATGTTGATGTTTTAAATATTGAAAATATTTCTGCAATTAAAATAAATGGAATGACAATTACATTTTAAATTCCAAATTAGGGATAGGCTTTGGCTTATCTCTAATTTTTTTGGAAAATTTTTTCAAAAGGACAAAAAAGTATGATCATCACGATTTTTGGATTTGAAGTTTAAAAGTTATTTGTAGAACTCAAATATTATATTTGAAGTAATATGACAAAGTTAGATGATATTTATGAAGCAATATAAAAAACCTACCCAAAAATTTGAGTAGGTCTATTTTTTAATATGATGCTGCTAACGGCACAACGTCCTGTATTCCCTCTTGTAATAAAGATGTTAAATACCCCTCATAAATCAAAGTTAAGTCTGGGTGGTTTTTGAAATCACGAACTATAACCTGAATTGGAGGAGTATCAAAATGCAAAATATCAGCTTCCATTAAAACTGTAGAAATAAATTGTGTACAGAAAAATTTATTTTTGGGTTCTAGGTCAATATTAAACAGCCTTCCAACTACCCCTCTTAAATTGTATCCGTAAATATCTTGTTGAGCAAACCATTTTTCCAAAATTTGTTGCAAATGCTCAAACTTTTCATCTGTTGTATGTAATTTATAAACACGACAAAATGTGTTAGGAAATGCTCCTGTCCACTTTGGATAATCCTCACATACTAGTCCCCCAATAAATGGGTTATTTAATTTCTTTCGACTAAAACTGTACCCTGATGCAAAATTTTCATCAAATAATAATGATGTATGAGCAAAAGGCTCGTGGCTAAATCGGGTAATAACCTTTGAGAATACAGTATCTGTGCGAGTTAGCAAAATATAAATTGTTTTCATAAGATGCTCCTTCTTTTTTACTAGGGGAACATTAAGTTAACTAGGGGAAACCCCTATAACTTAACTGCCCTATTATTGTTAGTTCTTATTATACTATAAATTGGCCAAGTTAAAAATACCCTTTTGCATATATTTTGTACTTACCAAAAATTTTCTCTAATGGTCAACTTCTCCAGAATTCGCTATTTGCAAAGCATAGCGAGCTTCATTTTCCAAAATAATAGTTTGTGTTGGGAATGCAATATCTAGCCCCAAATCTCTAGTTAACTGTAAAATTGCAAGATTAACCTCACCCCTAACACGAGAATATCCTCTTAAATCTATAAATGGAGTATAGTACATAATCCTAAGTTCTAACGCACAATCTGCAAATTCATTTAGAAAAACTAAGTGTGTATCATTTTCCACATCTTTAAAACTGTTCAATAAATTTTTATATTCAATTATCGCCTCTTCTATAAGTTTTACATCAGTATTATAATTGAGTGATAGTTCAAATCTAATACGACGCTTTGGCATAGCTGACCAGTTTGTAATATTGCTTGTTGATAAAATTTTATTAGGAACGATAACTAATCCTTGGGTAAAAGTTCGGACTCTAGTACTTCTAAAGCTTACATCTTCCACAAATCCTTCAACCTCATCAAATTCAATCCAATCTTTAATGCTAAATGGTCTATCCACCATCAAAACTATCCCACTTAAAATATCTTCTAGTGTATCTTTTGCGATAAAAGTAAAGGCGACTCCACCAAGCCCTACACCTGTTACAATTGCTCCTATATTGCTTATAAATGGACTAATAATAAAAATTAAACCAGTAACAACTATAATTAATCTTGCAACTTTTGCACAAAATCTTATTAATAAAGCATTATCTAATAATGTAAATTTACTGCCTGCTTCCACCAAAATTCTTTCATAGATGGAGATAGAATTATATAAACACCAAGCTAAAAAAAGCATTGTTGCACTATGAAAGCAAGCGTTTACAAAGTCTACAGGAATAATATCTACAGCAAAATTTATACTTTCACCAATAACAAGATTTGGTTTATCAACACGTACAAATTTTACAAAAGGAGAAATATATAGTGTTAACAACAATCCTATACATAACCAATAAAATTCTAAAGGCGTTTTTAGAGCAATATTAATTTCTTCTAGCAAAGTTGGTGCATTTTCCCCCAGTTTTTTAAATAGGCTCATTATGGCTTTGTGGAAAAATTTCCTTAATAATATAAAAGTGACTAGTGTTAAAATTGCTAATGATAGTGTTATAAAAAAATAATATTCTGATGAAATTTCAAATACTTTTAGCATAAATACCTCCATTGTAAATTCTAGTTCAGTAAAACTTAAAAACCATTCCAATTATACCCAACTCCTTCTCAAATTATACAGTTTATAAACATATTTTTTATTTAAGCCCTTTCCCCTTATTCCAAAATGCTTATTTTATAAGGCTTAGAAAGAGTTTATTGTAACTTATTAGGACCAAAATACCCTAAAAAGTATCACAAATTATAAATATGTGGTATACTTAAACGCATAAAAGTAAAAGCTTTAAAAGAGGAGTAATTTATGCATGAAAATATCAGAACACATTTATATTAACAAAAGGATAAGATGGAAGTCCAAGCTAAAATTAGATATAACTACAGGAAACTACCCACCAAAACTTTATTTTCTTTGCACAAGTCCTTACCATGATAAAAATTTTGAGATTATTCAAGGCAAATATATGCATGAACATTACAAGAGCGTATATTTGGTGGGGATTGCTAAAGATAAAGAAACTTTAATAAATAACCTAGTAGAACTTATTGATTTATTGTATAATAAAAAAACAATAACCTACGAAATGTTACAAAATGAGCAACGAGGTGAAAAATGAGCATTGTACTAGGTATATTAAAAATAATAGGGGTGGCCCTTCTAGTTATACTTGGGTTAATTTTAGTAATTACAGCCCTCATACTTTTGTTACCAAATAGTTATATGATAGATGTTGAAAAATATAGCCAACTAAAATTAAATATAGACATAAAAATTTTATCACTAGTAAAAATATATGGAATATGGCTACACGAAGACCCAGACAATCAATATTTGAAGGTAACTATTTTTGGGAAGAAGCTTTTTTATATGAATTTTCATAAGGATAAAGCTAAGAAAAAGGTTAAGGAAAAAGTTGAACTTTATGCTGAAGAAATTATTGAAAGTATTAGTGAATACGCTAAAAATAACCCACAACAACCAACACAAGACACCAAGATTGAGCCAGAAATTATAAAAGAAGAACCCACATTTGAAATGATACAAGCACCTACAGAAACAATTTTTGTAGAAGAAATTTTGGAAGAAATTATATTAGAAGAAGAAATTATACCTGAGATTATATCAATACCAGAAATTAAAATTCATCAACCAGCTAGCCCAACGCCTCCAGAACAAATTTTTCCTCATGAAGACTGGGATATTTTTAATGGAGTAACGTTTGATATTGAGCTATCAATAGATAAAAATATAATTTATGATATAGATTTAAATATTGATAAAGAGATAATTTTTGGGTTAGAATTATTAATAGATGAAACTGGATTTGAGGAAGACTTTGATTTAAGTTTTGACGAAGAAATAATTTACGATTTACAATTAACTTTGCCTGATAAAGTAGTTTATGATATAGAAATTAATTTTGAAGAAGATTTTGACCCTATCTTTGCAGATGCTATAATTGATGTTAGTCGACCACGTAATTTTGTAGATATACCATTTTTTGAGGTTGAAGAATTTTATATTAATGTAGAAGATGTGGATTGGACTCTTTATGAGAAAAAATATGAACGAAGATATAATTCAATTTTGTCAGAAGAAGTTGAACCAACAAAACGTAAGAAAAATCAGGAAAAATCAGAAGAAGAGTTACTTTTTGATGAACAATATGAAGCCGAATTTGGAAAAGATAAAGATAAATTTCCAACTAAAGAGCTAATTAATGTTATCTTAACTAGCGAATATCGTGCAGATGCATGGAGTTTAGTTGCTAATGCCATACTAAAAATAGTACGCACAGTTCGCCCAAAATATTTTGAATTTGACCTAGAGATAGGAAACAAAAATCCCGAAAAAGTGGGAAGAATAATAGGAATGAGCAGTATGTTTATTGGACTCTACTCGCCTTATGGGCAAATTAGGGGTAACTTTAATGAGGCTGGAGTTTGGGGGGCTGTCGTTACAAAAGGTCGATTTAACCTATTCCAAATTATTAAGCCATGTGTTAAACTAATTTTTAGACGTTCAATAAGAAAATATGTTATGCAAATTATAAGAGTAATTATGAGAAAGGATTAGAAAAATGTCATCAAATATCGCAAATTTAGGAAGCTTATTAAAAGATTTAGAACACTTTATGACAACAAAAACAGTAGTAGGAGAAGCAATCCACATTGGAGATACAATTTTAGTACCTCTTGTTGATGTTAGTTTTGGAATGGGAGCAGGAGGGAGCAACTCTTCTAAGCTCAAAGAAAAGAATAAGGATAAAGAACGCTATGTTGATGGACCTAGCGAAACAAGTGGGGGAGGAATTGGGGCCCACATTACACCTAGCGCAATGCTTGTAATTCAAAATGGTACAACTCAACTTGTAAACATCAAAGCTCAAGATGGGCTTACAAAAATTATTGATATGGTGCCTGGACTTGTTGCAAATTTACCAGATATGATTGCACAAATTAAAGGAAACAAAGAGGAAGCACCTACTGATAATACAGAGGATTTTCACAATTTAGAAAAATAATTAATTACAGCTATAGAGTTTTATATTCTATAGCTTTTTTTGTGGAGTTAAGTTAAAATATAAAAGTGAGGGGTGATTTTGATGACACGTATTGAAAAAGAAAAACATATAATTCAAGTTATGATTGGACTGTATTGCAAGAAAAACCACAAAGATATTTCTAAAAATGAGGATAAACTTTGTGATGAGTGCAATCAACTACTTATTTACGCACAAAAACGATTAGATAAATGTAGACATGGGGAGGAAAAATCGTTTTGTAGCAAATGCCCAACCCAATGTTATAATCCCAAAAATAAAGATAAAATTAAAGAAGTTATGAAATTTTCAGGTCCTAGAATGCTATTTTATGAACCCGTTGAAGTTATTAAACATCTAAAAAAATAAATACCAAATTTTTAGGCACTAATTAATAAATTTTGTTGGTGTCTTTTTTTTGGTATTATTAATAAAATGATAATAAACAAACTTGAATAAAGGACTTGATTACATGAAAAAATTTTTCAAATTCGCACTTTTTAGTAGTGGTTTAATATACATTTTTAATAAACACCCTAACGCCTTAAATACAAATAAAAACTTTAACCCTTATCCACCTACCAACCCCAACCCATCAAATGATATTCACATTCCAAAACCAAGTAGTATGCAAGTTTTGAGCTTTGGGGTAGGCAGTAAGCACATTATTTTTATAGAATGTAATGACAACCTGTTTTCATTGGGAAATAAGGAAAACTTCCATAGTCTTTTGCAGAGAGATTACACAATTCATATTATTTCTATCAAAGTGGATTTATGTTATGAACACCAACTTTTGGATATATCTAAAAATATAGTTCAGTATATAGACCGTGATTTTTGTGGTCATGTAGATGGGATTTTTGGTGCATCAATGGGTGGATTTTTATTACAAGAAATCGCACTTCATAGACCAGATATTGCTAATAGATTTGGAATTATTGCATCAGCATATAAATTTAATGATAGCTTATACAACTCTGAAAAAAATTTTCAATACAAAGAACTCATTAATCAATTGACAAATAAAATTTTGAACAATCCACTTTTTAATCAACTAGTGAGCTTTATTTTTAGTGGGCAAAATCCAGCAACCCCAACGGCTTATCCAATTCCTTGTTCTCAAAATAAACCAGAGTTTAACTTCAGACAGCAACTACCTAGCATAGCAGTTCCGATGTTAATTATAGGTACAGACAAAGATTTTTGGTTTTCAAAGCAACTTTACGAAGAAACAGCACGCCTTTTGCCTAATAGTCGCTTAATTATTTTGAAAAATAAAGGGGTTAGCAATATTATTAATAGAGAAGTTATCCAAATTATAGAGCAATTTTTAGAAAATGAATTTTAATACACATAAAAAGGAGCAAGAGATTAACCTGCTCCTTTTTATGTGTATTTCTTATTTTGATGAAGGGAAATTAGTTGATAAAGAAAAAATAGAAACGAACCAATAAGCTCATTTCTATTTATAAAATTAAATAATCCAATTTTTATACGAGTTTCTTCTTTATTATATAGGATTTAAATTTGAAAGTTAAATTCCAAAGTGATTTTCAAAAAGTAGTTTTAAAATCTCATCTCAAAATTCCAAAATTGAAAAATCGTGA
>LNZR01000081.1 GCA_002007365.1 Epulopiscium sp. Nele67-Bin005
GCAAAATAGCCAACACAAAAACCTCTTTTTCTCAAGATTTTGGTGCCAAAATGGCTTTTTGGGCGAAATCAACAGCCAATTTTGCTCCCCCATGGTGGTTTTGTGAACAGAACAACTATATTTACCTTACACGAGACCTTTGACCTGGAATGTAAGTGTCTGAAAAGCGACAGGCTCAAACAGCGCATATTTCATTTCTAGAAAAAAAACAGGGATTTTGATGAAAACTGGCCACTGTTTAGCTTGCGATTGCCCAGGAACGGAGGCATGTAGAAATAAATGGTTTGTACCCACTAAAAGCATAAAGTTTCACCTTTCGAACGAGCCATAATATATGTCCATAGCTAAAATTCAGAATATGCTGTGGCTCTCCAAAAACGGTCAACAATGGTCTAGATTGCTGGCACTCACTGTTGGAGAGTATTCAGGTCAGGCCTCTGTGCAGGCCAGTCAAGTTCTGCTGAAAAGAGCAGGGAACAACTGGGCATAAACCAAACCATAACAAACAAACCCCAAGCAAAAATACCAAGAAGTAAGTGAACAAGGGTGTGAACCCTTAATGTAATGGTACTATAAGGGATTAAAGTCTAAAGGTCTTCACAGGCTTCAAAATTTGGACCTATTATGAAAAAGATCCATGAAAAAAATTTGCCCCAAACAAAAAAAAGAGAGCTGATCTGAAAGGGCAAATCTTTACTCGCTTTTTTAAAATTTTGCCAAGACTGCACTGAAACTGTGCCTCGTGTAATTTTGTGAATATTTAGATTTTATTATCCAACGAATTTCTTGTCTGTCAACCATCAAAACCACACAGACTCTTCTCTGTGTTTAAAAGGTGCTATGTAATAACCTTGCCTTTGTGTCTATTTGTACAACACAGCACACCTACTCTCTCTAGTCCTGCAGGCCAAGAGGCTTCAGCTCCTCTGGCAGCGAGCTGTGACAGTGGTCAAAGGCTCAGTGGAGATCAAACACTCACATTAACCAGGAAAGACGAACCAAAGCTCAATTAGCCCTGTGTGTACATAACCATCAGCTGACAGCAATCACACGCAAGGGATTGACAGAAGATAGGAGCACACTAAATTAACTCTTGTCTTCTTCTGAGGGGATTAACATTTTGCAGCTTAAAAGAATTGGCTATAATGATGGCTATAGAAACATATATTTAGGAATAAAGCTTATGGGTATAGGCAGTAGCATTTTCCCAAAAAATAACATATTTGCCTTTACAAAATTAATCTGGCTCAATTATCATTAAGGGGCTCCTGGACATGTTTGGTGGTAACTGTGTCTGCCAAGGCTAGCCCTCTGCCTATATTTTAATGTTTCGGTTTACTCAGGACACTGACTCTGGGTGGGGAGAGGGTGCGATTTCTCTAGCAAATGAGAGCATGTAGGTGAGGTTGAGAGTGGATTTAACATAGAGTTAAACAGGAGCTTGCTGAACATGGTCTTTTAGTTGAGGATTGGGGTGGAGATATTATTTGTGTTCACGTGTCAGCCCTTAAAAATGAAGGGATTGATAATCTGCTAGAAATGATTTTATTAGTTGCTGAAGTAAATGATTATCGTGCAAATCCTAAAGGAAAAGCAAGAGGAACAGTTATTGAAGCTCAGCTTGATAAAGGTCGTGGGTCAGTAGCTACTATTTTGGTGCAAAATGGGACACTTAAAATTGGAGACCCGATTGTAGTTGGTTCGGCTTATGGGCGTATTCGTGCGATGGTTGACCACCTCGGAAAGCCAGTTAAAAAAGCAACTCCATCAACACCAGTTGAAGTTCTTGGATTATCAGAAGTTCCAACAGGTGGAGATATGTTTTATGTAGCTCATAATGATAAGCAAGCTCGCCAATTAGCTGAAAAAGTTAAGGCTCAAGGGCGTGAAAAAATGTTGGTTAATACTCCAAATAAAGTTTCTCTTGATGATTTATACAGTCAAATTCAAGAAGGTCAAGTTAAAGAGCTTAACATTATTGTAAAGGCTGATGTACAAGGGTCGGTTGAAGCTGTAAAACAAAGTCTTGAAAAACTTTCTACAGCAGAAGTTCGTATCCGTATTTTACATGGTGGAGTAGGGGCAATTACAGAATCAGATGTTGCTTTGGCTGCAGCTTCAGGAGCAATTATTATTGGATTTAATGTACGACCTGACACAGCAACAGCAGCAATTGCAGACCAAGAACAAGTTGATATTTCTTTATATCGTGTAATTTATAAGGCGATTGAAGATATTGAAGCTGCTATGAAAGGTATGCTTGACCCAGAATATGAAGAAAAAGTTATCGGTCACGCTGAAATTAGACAGACGTTTAAAGTTTCTGGAGTAGGAACTATTGGTGGAGCATACGTTAAAGATGGAAAAATTATTCGTCAAGCTGGAGTACGTGTTTTAAGAGATGGAATTGTTCTTTATGAAGGAAATCTTGCATCACTAAAACGTTTTAAAGATGATGCTAAAGAGGTAGCTTCTGGTTATGAATGTGGTGTGATGATGGAAAAATATAATGACATCAGAGAAGGCGACATTGTAGAAGCGTTTATTTTAGAAGAAATCAAAAGATAAGGACGGTATTTGAAGATGGCAAACCAAAGAATAACTAGAATTAATGAAGAGATTAGACGTGAAATCGCTGAACTTGTAAGAGATGGAATTAAAGACCCAAGATTAAATGGGGCAATGATTAGTGTTACAGCAGTTGAAACTACTAACGATTTAAAGCAGGCTAAAGTTTTTGTAAGCGTACTTCAAGATGACAAGCAAGATGATGCAATTGATGCATTAAATAGTGCTAGTGGATTTATTCGCAAGGAAGTAGCAAGACGAGTAAATTTAAGAAATACACCAGAGTTTAATTTTAGAGTAGACAATTCGATTGCTTATGGAATGAAGATGTCACAAGTAATCCACGAAGTTATGAAAGATAGTGAGTAAACTATGAATGAGCTTAAAAATGTACTAAAAAACTCAACTCATATTTTGCTTGGGGCCCACACTGACCCAGATGGTGATGCTATTGGGGCGTTAGTTACAATGGCGGGGGTATGCGATTTTTTGCATATCCCCTATAATATTATTGTTGAGGCGTTTCCAGCAAAATATGAATATTTAAATGAAAATCTTAATGTGGTATCAAAGTTTGATGGAGAATTTAGTACTTTTATTTCACTAGATTGTGGAGATAAAGATAGACTTGGTAAATATGAAAGTTTATTTGATAGTGCAAAATATACCATTAACATTGACCATCATCATACAAATACTGATTTTGCTCAGCTAAATTATGTAGAAAGAACTGGATCATCAACAGCAGAAGTTATGTTTAATATAGTAGAAAGTTTGCAAATTCCAATTAATGACCTAATGGCAAAAGCTATATATACAGGTATTATTTACGATACAGCTGGATTTATGCACCCAAGTTCTACAGCACAAACTTTACGTGCAGTGGCCAAAATTATGGAACAATGTCCTCTTGAATATAGCAAAATTTATCATAAAGTTATGTATGAGCAAACTCTAAAAATGCTAGAAGTTCAAAAGGTTGCACTATCAAATTTACGAGTAATTAATGATAAAGTTGCACTAACGTATTTAACTTTGGAAGATAAAAATAATTTATCTATTACAAAAAATGATACGGAGGGTATAGTTAACATTATTCGTAATATTGAAGGAATTAAAGTTTCTGCGTTTTTAAATCCAAAAAATAAAGATACGTATAAAATTAGTTTGAGAAGTGAGCCACCTTATAATGTTAGTGAAATTTGTAAGGCATTTGGTGGAGGTGGGCATATTTGCGCTTCAGGAGCAACATTAACAGGTTCTTTGGAGCAATGTTTGGAGCAACTTTTGCCGTATCTTGAAAAATTATAATTAAATAGGAAGAAATTTATGCATGGAATAATTAATGTTTATAAAGAAAAAGGTTTTACTTCACATGATGTAGTTGCAAAACTGCGTGGAATTTTGCGTGAAAAAAAAATAGGGCATACTGGAACGCTTGATCCAGAAGCAGAAGGGGTACTCCCTGTCTGTATCGGTAAGGCGACTAAAGTTGTACCATTTTTAACAGATTGCGATAAATGTTATGAGGCAGAAGTTATTTTGGGGGCAACAACTACAACTGAAGATGCTACTGGAGAAATTGTGGAAACGTTTGATATTAATGTTACAAGTTCACAAATAGAAGAGGTTGTACAACAATTTGTTGGACAATATACACAAATTCCACCTATGTATTCGGCGATTAAGGTTAACGGGGTACGTCTCTATGAACTTGCTAGAAAAGGCATTGAAGTTGAACGACCATCAAGAGAAGTTCAAATTTATAGTTGTGATATAATTGAACCGTTGGAAAATAATAAATTTAAGATTAGAGTTAAATGTTCAAAAGGAACTTATATTCGTACACTTTGTACAGATATTGGTAAAAAATTAGGCTGTGGTGCGCATATGGGTTATTTGCTCAGGACTCAAGTCGGAAATTACTACTTGGATAATAGTTTAAAATTATCACAAATTGAACAACAAAAAAATAACATTTTTCCATATTTGCAATCTATTGAAGATGTATTTTTTGAATATCCAAAATTGACAGTAAAAAATGAGGCTAGTAAAAGTTTGTATAATGGAAATCCTTTAAATTGTAGTGATATAGTTGAGGATAACCAAAATTTAAATTTTGCTAGAATTTATGATACTCAAAAAAATTTTATTGGCATATATAAACAAAAAGAAAATTTGTGGGTGGTTGAAAAAATATTTTTTGATACTACGAGTAAATAGCAAGGAGCAATAATCGTGCAACGAGTAAACGATATTACAAAGTTAAGTAGTGAGCTTTTAGAAAAAGATATTTATAGTGCAGTAGTTTTAGGAAATTTTGATGGGGTGCATCTTGGGCATCAAAAATTATTTGAAATTGCAGGTCAGTACAAAGATGAACTGATGGTTATTGCTTTTTCGTTTTATCCTCACCCAACTTGGGTTTTGGGGCATCAACCAAAACAACTTATAGCATCAAGAGAGGAAAAATTTCAGAAAATTAAGCAACTTGGCATAACTACATTTGTGGAATATCCATTTACAACAGAAATTTCAAAACTTACCCCAGAAGAATTTTTTAAACAAATTTTAGTGGAAAAACTTCACACAAAAGTGGTAATAGTTGGTAGCAATTATTATTTTGGAAAAGATCAAGAAGGAGATATTTCTCACCTGAAAAATTTTGGCAAAAAATATGGTGTAGAAATCCGTATTATTAAGGAAGTTAAAGAAGAAGATACAACTATTTCAAGCACTGCCATTCGTCAATTTATTCAAGATGGTGAAATTGAAAAGGCCAAACAATATTTGGGAGAATATTTTTCGATTTCTGGCGAAGTGGTACATGGTAAGGAGCTTGGGAGAACTATTGGTTTTAGGACGGCTAATATTACTCCAGAAAAATATCGAATTTATCCTCCAAACGGGGTGTATGCTACGCAAATTCAAGTCGGGAATAAAATTTTTTATGGCATGACAAACATAGGATTTAACCCAACAGTTGATGGAGAAAAAAAAGTTATAGAAACTCATATTTTTGGTTTTAAATCTGATATTTATGGAAAACATATAATAGTAACGTTTTTAAAATACATTCGTCCTGAGAAAAAATTTGAAAGTTTAGAGGCGTTAATTAATCAGCTAAAACATGATAAAATTTACATTCAAAACTTCTTTAACATAGAAGAAAATGGTGTTAATTGAAATTTACTGTAAAATAATAAAAATAAATTGTTGATAAGTTAGATTTCATGTGCTATACTGTACAAGTATTTAGCCCATACTCAGTTATTGGACACTCCGACCATAAACTTAGTAAAGGCTGCAATGTAAAAATTAGGAGGTCAATACAATGACAAAAGAACGTAAATCAGAAATTATGCAAAAGTACGCAAGAACAGCAAACGATACTGGTTCTCCAGAGGTTCAAATTGCTCTACTTACAGAGAGAATTAACCACTTAACAGACCACTTACGTACTCACAAAAAAGATCACCACTCAAGACGTGGACTTTTCCTTATGATTGGTAAAAGAAGAGGTCTTTTAGATTATTTAATTAAAAATGATATTGAGAGATATCGTGCAATCATTAAAGATTTAGGAATTAGAAAATAATAAGAAAGATGGGTGGCAGTATGTCACCCCCTTTTTTTAAACTTATGTAGATTAAAGGATAAAGATTGTGCAATGTTAAAGGTTATATTTGTGGTATAACTTCTAAGATTGCGCAAAAAATCCTTGTCTACAAATAAAAATATATAGAAAAGGTGAAAGAATGGTAAAAATATATAAAACGACTCTTGCAGGGAGAGAATTAAAAGTAGAAATTGGAAGAATGGCTGAATTAGCAACAGCTTCAGCATTAGTAAGCTATGGAGAAACAACAGTATTAGCAGCAGTAGTAGCAAGTGATGAACCAAGAGATGGCATTGACTTTTTCCCTCTAAGTGTAAATTATGAAGAAAAATTTTATGCCGTAGGAAAAATTCCAGGTGGATTTATTAAAAGAGAAGGTAGACCATCAGAACGTGCAATTTTAACATCAAGAGTAATTGACCGTCCAATTCGTCCATTATTCCCAAAAGATTATAGAAATGATGTAATTATCACAACAACAGTTATGTCAGTGGAGCAAGATTGCTCACCAGAAGTGACAGCGATGATTGCAGCGTCTATAGTACTTGATATTTCACACATTCCGTTTAAAGGACCAGTTGGCTCTGTACAAGTAGGATATATTGACGGAGAGCTAATTATAAACCCAACTTCAGCTCAACGAGAAGTTAGCACACTTGCACTTACTGTTTCTTCATCAAAAGACAAAGTTATGATGATTGAAGCTGGAGCTAATGAAATTTCAGAAGAAATAATGTTTGATGCGATTATGGAAGGTCACAAAGTTAACCAACAAATCGTAAAATTCATTGAAGAAATTCAGGCTGATTGTGGAACTCCAAAAGATTTCAACTATGTAAAATCAGAAATTCCAGCTGATGCATATGAAGCAATTACAAAACTTATCGGCTCAGACCGTATGGAAGTGGCTGTATTTACTGATGATAAACAAGTTCGTGACAAGCAACTAAAGGCACTAAAAGAAGAAGTAGTTACTCAATTAACTGAGCTTAACCAAGAAGAATACCTAGAACATTTAGAAGAAAGTTTCTATCAATTTGAGAAAAAAACAGTTCGTCGTATGATTTTAAAAGAGCATAAGCGTCCAGATGGTCGTAAACTAGATGAAATTCGTACTTTACGTGCTGAAGTTGATTTGTTACCAAGAGTACATGGTTCAGGAATGTTTACTCGTGGTCAAACTCAAGTTTTAACAATTACAACTCTAGGAGCATTAGCAGAAATTCAAATTTTAGATGGGTTAGATGAACTTGAAGTTTCAAAGAGATATATGCACCACTATAATTTCCCTCCATATTCAGTAGGGGAAGCACGTCCACCAAGAGCGCCAGGAAGACGTGAAGTAGGTCATGGGGCATTGGCAGAAAGAGCTTTAATTCCAGTGCTTCCAACAGAAACAGAATTCCCATATGCAATCCGTTTAGTATCAGAAGTTGTAAGCTCAAACGGTTCAACGTCTCAAGCAAGTATTTGTGGTTCAACATTATCACTTATGGCAGCAGGTGTTCCAATTAAAGCTCCAGTAGCAGGGATTTCAGTAGGAATTGTAACTGGAGAAACTGATGATGACTTTGTTTTATTAACAGATATCCAAGGATTAGAAGATTTCTTTGGAGATATGGATTTCAAAGTTGGTGGAACAGAAAAAGGAATTACAGCAATCCAGATGGATATGAAAATTGAAGGTCTTACAGAAGAAGTTATAAAACGTACTTTAGAGCAAACTAAGCAAGGACGTTTGTTCATCTTAAACGGAGTAATGAAAGAGGCAATTGCAACGCCAAGAACAGAATTATCAGAGTATGCACCAACTATTTCTCAAATGATGATTAACCCAGAAAAAATCAGCGAAGTTATTGGAACTAAAGGAAAAACTATCAATAAAATTATTGAAGAAACTGGTGTTAAAATTGATATCGAAGATGATGGACGAATTTTTGTTTGTGGAACTGACAACCAAAAAGTAAAACGTGCAATAGAAATCATTGAAGGAATTACAAAAGAACTTGAAGTTGGAGAAATCTTTACTGGAAAAGTTATGCGTATTATGAATTTTGGTGCATTTGTAGAGCTAGCTCCAGGAAAAGAAGGATTAGTTCACATCTCTCAAATTACGCATGAACGACTAGAAAAGGTTGAAGATGCTGTAAATATTGGTGATGAAATTGAAGTAAAAATCGTAGAAATTGATAAACAAGGTAGAGTAAACTTATCAAGAAAAGTACTTTTACCAAAACCAAAAAAAGATACTCCAAAATAATAATAGATTATAGAAGTGACTAGTGAAAACTAGTCGCTTTTTTTTGGCTAATTTCAAAAACCAAAATCTAAAAATCGTGATCATCGTACTTTTCTGTCCTCTTTTTTCAGATTATTGGCAAAAATTGCTTGTGATTAGACACTAGAAGCTAATAATTGTACTGTCATATAAAAATATGATTTACTTTTTAACCAAAGCACCTATAAAAAGTTGGGTAGTTTTGTATGATAACTAGCAAAACTAATAGAAATTTTAAAAATTTTTAATATAATATTAACATTGAAAAAAAGTTCAATTATAACCTATAATTAAAATAAAGACTTATTGAAAGGCAAGGTGAGCTATGGAGCAACAAAATATAACTAAGTTTTTTGAAGAAATGGCCCAATACCAAATTTCAGTGAAAGAATTTTTTTCGTGTGAGCTATTAAACATATTAGAAAGGGCGTTTAACCTCACCAATTCAATTATATTTTATTTCGATACCCAAGGAAATTTCCTGTCTTGGAAAAGTAAAGACACAATTTTATTAAATTCAACCTCTCACCCCTACTATGAATTTATGGAAAATGATATAATTCGCCATGTTATTTATAAGGAAGCAATACATAATAAATTAACTTATTTTGATACAGACAACAAACTTTACAAATCAACTAAAATAATAAATAAGATAGATTACAACCATAGTTCATATGTAAGATTTTTGGAACAAAATTTTGATAGTAAATATAGTGCCACTATGGTTTTTGGAATTAATGGTTATATTCAAATTTCAACTTTAAAAACCAAGGAGCAAGGTGATTTTACTCAAATAGAAATGGAAGAGCTTGGCATGATTTATACATACATAGCTAACTTTTATAAAAACTACAAAAAATATGAGCAGGCAAATATTGTATCTAAGTTGCAAAGTGAAATTATTACTTTAGGAAATAAGGCCTATTTTATTATTGATGAATTTAAGCATGTATTGGGTTATAATCAAGTGGCGTATAATTATTTAAAAGATATTTTTGGAGAATTTATCCCCGAAGAAATTGATAAAACCCTTTATTGCGAATGGATACCCCTACTTTTTGAAAATTGTTTAGTAGGTGGGGATAATACAAAAATTAAAGTAGTAGGGGAATACCTTTTTACTATTAACGTTTATAATCAGACTTATTCTAACGGAATTGTGGATAAATATTACTGGATTACTATTACAAAAATGAACGAAAATTCGGGGACAAAACCCAAAATTGTATTTGATAATCAGATTTTAACGCCGATGGAACAAAAAGTAGCTAGATTAATATATAAAGGTCTAACTTATAAAGATATAGCTGATGAACTTGTTATAAGTTACCATACTGTAAAGCGTCATGTGCAAAATATTTATACAAAATGTGAAGTAAATAGTCGTTTTGAATTATCCAGATGGATACAGCAACATCAATAAAATTTATAAAAAATAAAGCTATATTTTGAAATTTATAGTTATAATGTCTAATATGATATTA
>LNZR01000082.1 GCA_002007365.1 Epulopiscium sp. Nele67-Bin005
AAGTTCTAGTGAAGAAAATGCTACAAATGCATTATCAACTATTCAAGATGCTGATATGGCTGAACTGATGATTGAATTTACAAGAACAAACGTATTAACTCAAAGTGCGATTTCGATGTTAGGTCAAGCAAATCAAATTCCACAACAAATTTTAAGTTTATTAGGATAATAATAAAGTAGGCTCTCTTTTGAGGGCTTATTTTTTTGCTATATAATAAGGAAGAAAGTATGGAAAATAATTGATGGGTCATCTAAAAAGGTGGCTCATTTTTTTATGCCTAAAATTTGGGAAAATAAAATAAAAAAATTTTTATAAAATGTGTATGAAAACTTTTTTTGAAGGCTATACTCCCATTAAAGGAGGCAAATTATGTTATTAGAAAAACTTAAATTTTGGAAAAAAGAAAAATATACGCCAAAGCAATTGGAGGCAAAATTATTATCAGATGAGATAGGGCATGCTCAAGAGGAATTAGCCGTGGCTATGGCGCAATTTGAAAATACTACAGAACCTGAACTATTAGAGTATTACACTTATTATTATAAAGCTTATGAGATTAAGCACGATTATTTGCTAAAAAGATTGAAAGAACTGTATTATAGATAGAATTTAGGGGTGGGATTTGTATTCTTATGCCCCTAATTAACAGTAATTTTGGTACAATTTAAAACCTAACTAGGGAGGGGTATTTTTTGTGGCAAAAAATGTATAAAAGACAGCGAATTTGTTAACACTATAAAAAATAGGAAAGTGGAGGGTAAAATGGACGCAATAAATCAAGTTGAAAGGTATGTAGGCTGTTTGAAAGATAAGCCTAATGAGTATAAAGTTCAAAAAGATACAATAGAATTGTTCTTGAGATTTTTGAAACAAGATAAGAGATTTAAAAATAGACAGGGGCTTACAAAAGAGGTTGTGGATTATTTTTTGATATTTTGGGTGCCTAAATATAAATCTCACTTAACTAAATTACAAAGTCATTATTTGGTGTGTACTCTGGATAGTATTTTGCAGTTTGTAAGTGAGGATAATGAAATGCCACATAGTTTTAGTTTGGTGCAAACTTATAGTGAGGAATATATTCGCTTATATCAAGCAAAGCAAACTGTAGTTCAAGTTTCGGGGTCACCAATTATGAGGTATGAACCGTTGGTAATAAGTCTTGAAAATTACCGAGAATATAAAAGAAAGCGTAATCGCAAAGATACTATGAGTATGTATGAGAAGGGTCACTTTATGATTGAAGAAGTAAATCGTGAAGGGTACATCGTTCTTAAAAAGCTTTATGATGAAAAGCAATATAAAGTACCATTTAGAGTTACAGTTTTGCACCATTTCAAAGTAGGTGATGTTTTACATATCACTTTGAAAAAGAAGATATTTTTTATATATTGGGAAGTTGATACTATTAGGGGGTATTATCCTCAGAAGGTGCTAAATTATTTAACTTAAATGCACAAAAAAAGTTATATTTTGGTTTAATGTTGAGTATAAATTAAATTTTATAAGATTAAGTCTTTTATATTGTAACTCCTTTAGGTATAATAGGCTTATGTCTGTGAGGAAAAAATATAGAGAGGATATATTATATGAAAATCGTACTTTTGCTTGCAAATTGTAGTCATAATGTATTATATCAAATGCAAGAAACTATAATTAATGTTTTAACGGAACTTGAGCTAGAGATTAAGCCAGTTCATTTGGAAACTTTACCTTATTTTAATGGTAGGACAAGTTTGGAGATGGATAATATTTTGAGAGATATTTCGGAAAGTAAGGGAGTGATTGCGCTATGTAATATTCATTTAATTGGTATGCATAGTGCAATGCAAACTTTTTTTGATTATTTAAGTGTATACCCAGATGCTATTGTAGGGAAGTCTTTGCTTACTATTACATATAGCGATTTGTGGGGTGAAGGTGAAGCGGCGTATCAAATTAGTAGAGGTTGGAAATTTTTGGGTGGAAGTGATATCGGAACTATAGCTTTTAATAGTCATAGTGGAGTTGAAGAGGAAATTTCTGTTTTGGAGAAGCAGATGTTTACTAGCAACAATACTGACATGGCAGAAGCGTGCTGCATTGATGCTGCATTTGTGCGATCCTGTGTGCCGAAACCTCTTAAAAAAAAAGGAAGAAAAAAAAATTGCCTTTACACATTGACTCACAGATAGTTTGAAATTCGTGGACAGTAATGTTTTGGCTTGTCTATTTTGCGGAGAAATTCGTTGGTAAGTTAGCTGCTTTTACTGTTTATAACATGTTAGCTAACATTTTCTACGCCCTGATTACTGTACAGCTTCTTTATTATTTTTCCTTGTTGCACGCGTGCTGCCATGACATTCAGACACTCTGTTTGCAGCTTTGGGCAGGCACAATGAGGAAAAAGGCACTGATTTTGAATTGTGGCTCTACTTCAACTGTGTGAAAGCCTGAGTCAGCCAGGCAAAATTTTTGACATGTTAGAAATTCGTCCGATCGTCCAACGACCATTCAGGAGCAGATGATTGGCCCTCACTCCCCCCTTTACACAGCACGGCAAGCAACGCTCGATGAAGCAGAAATTCAGCCAGATTCTAAAATCCGTCATGCGGCTTAAAAATCAAAACAAAACGGGCTAAAATCGCAGAGTGTATGCCCAGCTTTATGCTTAAGTTAGTACACCTGACAGTACAGCACTTCCATTTACAAGCTAGTTGGCAGTATGATTGTGTTGACAGGGATATTGTTAAGAATTTTAGTGAAAGTTGTATGTTCAAATAACAAGACTTTCAAGTAAAGTCAAATGATAAAATTTATGCAGAAAAGAAAAAAATTAACGTGCTTCCCAGTCATTTAATTGAGAATGAATAATTTATAGTGTTTCAGTTTCCTGGCCTTGCACGATGGACTTTGAAAAAGCACACAGATACTATACATTCAGTACGTTTACATGATGT
>LNZR01000083.1 GCA_002007365.1 Epulopiscium sp. Nele67-Bin005
GCGTTTTGGGCTATAACTCCCACACCGTATGTCGCACATTCAAAAACCTTATATCCCCACATTCCCTGAAAGGAGCTGAATCACGTGGGCTAGGCCACGCCCATTTCCGCCTAGATTTTTTTTTCGCAAAATCGCGAAAACTGGAAAACCTACTTTTTCGAACTCCTCCTTGGGTTTTCGTCCGATCAGCGTGAAACTTGGCACGTAGAGTCTTCAGCTCGACCTGATCTAAAGTTATCAAAAGAATTTTGCTACCTTCTAAAATGGCCACGTTATTTACGAACAAAGTTTTACAATTAGCGATCTAAATACGAACTTAGGCATATCTCAACCAAATTACATGCTATCAACATGAAACTTAAGAATCATGTTCAGCATGAGCCCCAGAGGCTCTGGATCAAATTTGGTGAAGATTGGCTTCTAGGGGGCGCTATAAGCTCCAATATGTTATATCTCAACAATGGTTTGATGGATTCTTACAAAATTTGGTGTGCTTACTGTTGAGGCACCTCTGAGACTATATTATACCCATAGAAGTCATTTCTACTTTTAATTTTGTATCACGAATTCGTCGTCTAATTAATGCGGTGTTAAACCTAATTGTTTCTACAAATCCTTCTCTTGGCCCTCTAATAACTGACTCTGTTTCTGGTGGCCCTACTCCTCTGGCTGGCCATCCTCTACATGCAATCATCAATCCTACATTTGTATTTTCAACAAAGATTGCGGCATCTCCTGAAAGTATTCCACGCACCATATCATCCATGCTTCTTACTTCTCGAATGTCAAAAGTTGCTGAAAAATGGTCAATAATTAATTCAGTAATAGAGCCTTCAATTGGTGTAGTGGATTCACTTAAGTTTTTATAATCAATAATTCTGCCTAAAAAAAAGCTTTCAATAATTTCACGATTAACTAAACCATCCACATATGTGCCATAAATTTTAACTGGAAATTTTGTGCCTATATCAACTTCACGTTTTACAACGTCAGTACAATTTGTAAATAAATCATTTAGATTTTTTATATTTGTTTCCAAACTTTCAGATATACTCAAAGTAATTTTATTACTTCTATCATGATGTTTGCTTTCGTTACTAGGTGTATATATTTCTTGTGACATCACATCAGCCTCCTTAGTATAATATTTTTTATAAGCATATATTTACAATTACACCAACAATTGCTACTACAATATACATAATTCCAAAAACTTTAGTAAAGCTTGCTTCTCTATTCAAATGATCCACATTCTTTAGAGTTATACTCTCAAGACAGGACATGTATACCCCTATCCCCAACACACCAATAATAAAATATATAGAGAATATTTCTTTCAAAGTTGCCAATACCTTCACTCCAATCTACTAAATATTTTTATTATTTGGTATTAACAATAAAATTATGCATGTTTTGGCAAAATATAAAATAATTGGCTGTTACACATTTAGTAAAATATTAAATTTTTATACTTATCTTTAATAGGCTTGAATAGGCTTGAAAAATTTAATTAATAATGATACTCTATTTATTATTAATTATAATGAAAGAAAGTTATGGTAATTTAGATGAAAAAAGTAGATTTAACAACAGGTAATGTTACTTCTGTGCTAATATCATTAGCATTGCCTGTTATGGGTGGGTCGTTGTTGCAATTTTGTTATAGTCTAGTTGATACTTTATGGGTTGGAAGACTTGGTACAGATGCAGTTGCAAGTATTGGTTCATCTACATTTTATATAGGTCTTGGATATGCCATAAACGCATTAGTTGTTGTAGGTGGTGGCATAAAAATTTCGCATAATGTTGGTTCTGGAGATGAAGAAATGGCTAAAGCCTATATAAATATGAGTTTAATATTAAACACAGTATTAGCTATTTTATATAGTTTATTTTTAGCAATAGCTGGAAAGTCTCTAATAAATTTTTTAAATATTAATAATGAAAATGTTGTCCATTATGCATATTTATATTTAATGTGCAATGTCCCTGTATTATTTTTTGCATTTTATAATATATTATTTACTAGGATACTTGGAAGCTATGGTAATAATAAAGCAGCATTTAAAATTAGTGCCATCGGAGCAATTACCAATATGATTTTAGATCCTATTTTTATTTACACCTTAAAACTAGGGATTTTGGGAGCTGCCCTAGCTACTCTTATATCTAATATTATTATGTTTTGTATATATTTAACATGGGGAAAAAATATAATTTGCTATACTAAAAATATTTCCCTTAAGAAGGAATATCTCATTCAAATCTTAAAGCTGGGATTTCCAATGTCATTTCAACGAATATTATTTACAGGTGTAAATATTATGTTAGGCAAAATTATTGCTATATATGGTGCCGAAGCTATTGCTGCTCAAAAAATTGGTTTGCAAATAGAGTCTGTAATGCTTATGATTGTAGGAGGACTAAATGGTGCTATGGCAAGCTTTACTGGGCAAAATTATGGGGCAAGAAAATTTGACCGAATGTCTAGAGGCTATAATATCGCAATTTCTATGGGTATTTCTTATTCTATCTTTATGATGTTAATGTTTTTGATATTTCCCACAAAATTGGCATCATTATTTGTAACAGACGCCCTTACTATTGCTATTTCTGTTAATTATTTGAAAATTATATCCCTCAGTCTAGCTTTTGCCACCATTGAAATGATAACTAATGGATTTTTTACAGGCTTGGGTATTCCTCGAGTATCTGCTAAGATTAGTATCTCATTTACATTACTACGTATTCCACTAGCACTTTGGCTAACGCAATTTTTTGACTCATCAGGTGTATGGCTTAGCATTGCCATCTCTAGTGCTTTAAAAGGAATAGCCGTTGCAATTTATTACAGATTAAAGATTTTTCCTAAGCTCAAAAATAATCAGTTATTATAGTATTTTTTTAATAGGAAGGTGATAATGTGAAAATACTTAAATTATTAAAAGAACATTTTACAACAGAAGATTTATTTAAAGGTCATTTTGGGATTGAAAGAGAAGGGTTAAGATGTAACATTGAAGGTCTATTAATGGATACTCCACACCCTGAAGTATTTGGTGGCAAACTAGTTAACCCTTATATCACAACGGATTTTGCTGAAAGTCAACTCGAATTTATTACACCTGCATTTGATAACATCGAAGATACTCATAATTTTTTAGAGATATTATATGATATTACAGTTTTAGAAATTGATGATGAATACATTTGGCCACAATCTATGCCATGCGATTTGTCAAATGCAAAAGATATTCCAATTGCTACATTTTGTAACAATGCTCAAGGCAAACAAGCATACCACTATCGTAAGCATTTATTTGAAAAATATGGTGGAGAAAAACAATTACTTTCTGGAATGCACTATAATTTTTCCTTTGATGAAAAATTACTAAAATTTTTGTATAAGCACTCTAAAGCTCAAAATGATTACAAAGATTTTAAAAACCAAATTTATTTGCGTGTAACAAGAAATTATTTACGTTATAGATGGCTTATCATATACTTATTTGGTAGCACTAGTGTTTTGCACAAAAGTTTCATTAAAAATCATACCAACTTATTTACTGAGATAAATGATCATGCCTATAGTAATAATGAAATACATTCATATAGAAATAGTCATTGGGGCTATGTTAATGATGTAGATTTATACCCTGATTATAGTACATTAGATAATTATATCTCTAGCATAATTGGATTTGTCCGTGAAAGTTTGATAGAAAGTCCTAAGGAATTATATACTCAAATTAGATTAAAAGCACATGACAATAATAATTTATTGGCATCTTTAAAACAAGACGGCATCAACTATCTTGAATATCGCAGTTTAGACATTAACCCTTTTGACAAAACGGGAATTTCTAAAAATGATTTTTATTTTATGCATATATTTAATTTATACCTAATCCTAAAAGAAGAAACAATAAATACAAAATGGCAAGAAGAAGCCCAACAAAATCAATATAATATTTCTTTAAATGGCCAGCAAAACATTGACCTTATTAAAGATGGTACGACAATTAAAAAAGCTGATTGGGCAAATCAAATTCTTGATGAAATAAAACAACTTAATGATTATTTAGAACTTGGAAAAGAGAATATTATTAATGAGATGATAGAAAGAGTAAATGACTATACAAAAACATATGCTCATAAAATTATTGAACAATCTAAAGAAAAAGGTTATATTCAAAGCCATATAGAATTAGCCAAACAGTATAAACAACAAGCTTATGACACACGATATCTTTTAAAAGGTTATGCAGATATGGAGTTATCCACTCAACAGTTAATAAAAAGAAGTATCAAACGAGGTGTTAAAGTAGATATAATAGATCGTATTGAAAACTTTGTTAAGCTCGAGCGTGATAATCATATTGAATATGTTAAGCAGGCTACAAAAACCTCAAAAGATAGCTATATCAGTATGTTAATAATGGAAAATAAAATTGCTACAAAAAAGGTTTTAGAAGACAATAAAATTAATACTCCAAAAGGAACACATTTTAACTCTTTATCTGAAGCTAAATTAGGGATAAAAGAATTTATTCATATACCAGTTGTTATTAAACCTAAATCAACTAATTTTGGTCTAGGAATAAATATTTTTTCTAAAGGAACCAACGAAGCAAATTTATTAAAAGCTATAGAAATTGCGTTTGAACATGATAAGACTGTGCTAATAGAAGAATTTATTACTGGCAAAGAATATCGTATATTGGTAGTTGGCCAATGGTTGTTTGTGTTGTTTTGTTTTTGTGGCATATTTGTTCTTGTATTTGTTCGTTTGTTTGTTTTATTTCTGACAATTGCGTAAATCCAGCTTGGTTGGAAATTCACCATCCGGTGAGATGGGCTTTCATATAACTAATCATCACATAGCACAGGCTGATGAATATGAACATTCTGTGAACACCCTTGTTTGAAGGGTCGATCCCAAAGGTGCCAGCTTCTCAGCAGATTGTTCATTGTCATTGTTGATATGCCTTTGGAATTAAACGGGATGGAGGCTCCATAGATTTGGTAAAATGATTGAAATGTTGCTCTGTGGAGGTTCCTGGAAAAAAAAAAAAGTAAATTAAATGTCAAAGAAGGAAAGCCCAGAAGACAATTTTCCCAGAGTTGTCTTTAAGTACTTTGAGCTGGTTACTGGTGGAACATTTCCGTAAAGAGTTGTAAAATGTGGATAAAGACAGTTATTGATAAGGACTTAACACACAGAGAATGAAGATAGATTTATTTCAGCTTTATTGCATTATTTCTGTTGATAATTTGTCACTGCTCTGTATTTAATTTCTTACAGCTGTAAATGAATCTGAATTTTCTTAAAAGATTATTTCTGCAGTGTGATTATAATGCAAATCTAAATCAGGTACTTTATAACTTCACAAGAGCTTTTGATCTGATACAATGAAATGTTCTGGGCCTCTGTCACTGTCTGAATGATTTTATTAAGTAGGAAGATTCTTTTCTTTTTCATGTTTTCCACCATTATTTAACAGTACAGGAGCACTTTGACATATTTTGTGTAAATCCTGTCTCTAATCATATTGAAATCAAAGTTTTGTCTGAAAATCAGGCTGCGGCTTTCCGTCGTTAAATTTGAATCTCTATTTTCCCCTTTAATGTTGTGAGGTAGTCCTTTAATGTAGACCTTTTTTAACTTTATTTACTTACTTTTATTTAAAGAGCAACTTAACCCCTAAACCACTTTTTTCAGCTGAAAATCGAGGCAAAGAAGTATTTAGTAGTGTTTTTGATTGATTCAGGTCTTTATCTTGACATTTTAGCGCAAATTATCTGACTTTTCCACATTCCGTTAGAAATGTTTATAGTGTCTGCCATCTACTGGTTAAAAATCTGCTATTGCAAGGCCATTTTTTGATGTGCCTCATTCCTGAAATTCCAAAAATGTATCTAGAATCCTCTGGTTTCCTGGCAACTGGTCTCAGGCTGAAGATAGCACTTAAGACAGCATGTTTCACCTTATCAACCAATTAAAATGCATTAATAAAGACTCCTCTGTATACTGTTTTCTGACCTCCCACTTACGTAAAGAGTGAAATTCACCTTTTCCAATTACCTGTTTTTCAATCAAATCTTATCTCCTCCATAGAATGAAGATTATGACACCACTTCTGCCTGTTTTGCATGGTAGCTTCAAGGTTCATCAGCAGTGCAGTTTTTAACATTAACTCATCTTTTATTGCAAATTTTTGCATGTTTTCATTTTTTCTTCCCATAAATTGTTTCTTGTATCAATGTTTCATTCCGAAATGCAGTGTAACAATGTGTGAATTCCCCAAAAAATGATAGAAAAGACATACAATACTTTTTAATGTGATCAAAACTTTTCAGAATTTAAGTCAAATGAAAAATGAAAATGAATAAAACCTGATGCTCAAGGAATGTGTTATGCCACTGTCTTTTCTCTTCTGTATTTTGCATCATGGATTTGTATTTATATGCCACTGCATGGATTTAAAACTCACGTGCTGCTGTCCAATATGCTGTGTTTTCTTGCTTACTTCAAAAATTGAATCAAAAAAAGCTTGGTGGATCAGTGGTTAGCACTGT
>LNZR01000084.1 GCA_002007365.1 Epulopiscium sp. Nele67-Bin005
ACAGTTAAAGAAAAAATGGAACTTTTCGGATCTGTAAACCAAGCTTAATTATATACAAAAATAACATCTTGCTTCTTAAGTAGGGTGTTATTTTTTTGCATCAAAAAAGACGCTCCTAAGAACGCCTTTTGGGATATTTGTGAAACTTATTTAGATTTTTTCTCGTCAGAACCTTTTTTATCTTCAGATTTAGTTTCTTCTTTTTTAGTTTCGTCAGACTTAATTTCTTCTTTGATTTCTTCTTTGATTTCTGCAGGAGTCGCAACATCTTCTACAGTAGGAAGCTCAACATATTCAATTTCCTCATCTTCCTCTTCAAAAATATCATCAAATAAATCATCGTCATCATCTAAATCATCATCATCAAAGTACTCATAATATTCTTCAATATCTTCATCTTCTTTAGATTTTAACCAGATAATAATTGCTGCCAAAACTGCAACACTACTAACTGCAACAGCAACCCATTTACAAACACAAGGTTTTTGTTTTTCTACAACAGTAGCTACCCCTAATTTTTCTTTTACTTCTTGAACAACTCTATCCATTTCTTTTTTACTCATATTTTCATCTCCTAACTATTGTGGTTAAAGTTCTAATGTTTATTATATCATACTTTTAATGTTAGTTTAACTTATTTTATTTAAATTATTCTCCAAAAATATTTTTTGTTAAGCTTGGCAACAAATTCAGCATTTATATACAATTGTCTAAGTTTAAATATATTGCATAATCCCGAAAATTTAATTTTACTTACCTTATAATATAGCCAATCTACTAAATTTTTAATCCTATACAAATAAAAATTAGTTGATATCTACAAAAATTAGTAGTATAATCTATTTATATTTTATATTTAGGAGGAATTTTTACAATGCAATATCGAGAACTTAAAAAAACTGGTGAAAAAATTTCCGTTTTAGGGTATGGAGGAATGCGATTTCCACAAAAAAACGGGAAAATTGATGTCAATTTAACAAAAGCTCAAATGCTCTATGCAATCGACCATGGCGTAAATTATTTGGATACAGCTTGGCTATATCATAAAGGGACTAGTGAAAGTTTTTTGGGTGAACACATACTCAAAAATGGTTATCGTGAAAAAGTAAATATCGCCACAAAATTACCTTGTCCTCTAATAAATAAACCTTCACAATTTGATGAATATTTTTCAAAACAACGCGCAAAATTACAAGTTGAAGTAATTGATTTTTATTTGCTTCATGCACTAGATGGATTAATTTTTGATAAAATGGTAAATATGGGTATTTTTAATTTTTTAGAGAAGCTCAAAAAAGAGAAAAAGGTTCGTTATATCGGATTTTCATATCATGGAAACGCTGAAGATTTTATTCGCATTATTGATAGTTATGACTGGGATTTTGCACAAGTACAATTTAATATTATAGATGAAACTTTTCAAGCTGGAATAAATGGAATTAGGTATGCATATTCCAAAGATATTTCTGTTTTTGTTATGGAACCATTGAGGGGAGGGACTTTAGTTGGAAAATTGCCAAAGCCAGTTGAACGTTTATATGCCTCTGCTCCTGTCCAACACGATGCCGCAGACTGGGCATTACGCTGGATTTTAAATCATAAAGAAGTTACAATGTTGATGTCAGGAATGAACGATATTACCCACATAAAAAATAATATTCAAACTGCTAGCACTTCATTTGCTGGAGGATTAACCAAAGAAGAACGCATAATTATAAAAAAAGTTCGTCACATTTACAACAAAATGTTAACTGTAAAATGTACAGGTTGTGGATATTGTATGCCATGCCCTGCACAAATTAATATTCCAAATGCATTTAAAGCTCTCAACGATAAAAATATGTTTGGAGGCTATCGCTCAAACGTTGATTATATGTTACAAGCTGGAATTCAGACAAAAGATGGGAAGGCTCATTGGGCAAGTAGCTGTCTTCACTGTGGAAAATGTGAAAGAGCTTGTCCACAATTTTTACCTGTTCAAGAAGATTTAAAAAAAGTTACGGCTAAATTTGAAAATGTTGATGCAAAAGTTATTTCTAAATTAGGGCGTATCATTCTCAAAAATCCAGTAAAAAAATAAATTTAAATTTTGGTAATATCCCCAATTTTTAACGCCAACATATTTGTATATTTGCTCCTCTTTAATCTTATACTAACTTAGTAAATTAAAGTTGCTAAAGGAGAGAAAGAATATGCAAAAAAGACGGATATTTTCAATTGTTACACTGGTATTAATTTTTGGGGCAGGGTTTAATCAAACTATGGCAGGAGCGATGATGAGTTCTATTCGTGCCAACATAAAATACGATTACAAATATTGGCTAGATGGCAAAATTATTTTGGCTGGAAAACCTGCAATTATCTATGATAACGTAGTTTATGTTCCACTTAACGATTTAGCCAGAACCCTTGGTTACAACACTGCAGTACAAGGTGATGGAGCAACTCTTACAAGTCCAGGAACGCCTTCATTACCAGTGCCTCCAAGTGGCCAAGCAACAGATATTTTAATAAATCGTGCAATAATTTCAGCAATTGATTTTTCATCTAACCAAATTACGGTTTATCCCGAAAATAGCCCAAATAATTTAATTAGATTAAATGTTACACCAAGTACAAGAATTACGTATGGTACAAATAGTTCAAATGCTAATTTTGTAGATTTAGCTCCTGGAATGGTTGTTAGAGCTTTACATTCGCCAGCCGTTTCAAAATCAAATCCACCACAAGCAAATGCTACATCTATAACAATTTTAAGCACACCAATTCAACCTAGATAACACAAAAAAACCTGCTTTTTATAAGCAGGTTTAATTTTTTATGCTGGATAAAATAAATTTGTTGTATCAGTTTCAGAAGCACCAGTTACTTCTTGAGTAGAAACATTTTCTTCTACAACATTTTGTGTAGAATTAACTTCTTGAGTTACATCTTGTTCAGCAACTTCTTCTGTCAAATCTCCATCTCTTCCCAAAATATGGTTATATAAATCTAAATATTTAGTAGCAGAGTCAGCCCAACCAAAATGAGAAATCATACAATTATACTGAACTTGAGTATAGTGTCCATTTGGTTGATTACTATTGTTATCAAAGCATTTAGAAGCTTCTTTAACTTTTTGATATAACCAATATCCGTTATATTCTTCAAACTCAAAACCACGACCTTCACGAGTCTCATAATTATAGTGAGAAACTGTATCTTTAAGCCCACCAGTTTTTCTAACAATTGGAACAGACCCATAACGCATTGCGATAAGTTGTCCCAGTCCACATGGCTCAAATGCTGATGGCATTAAGAACGCATCTGATGCTGCATAAATTTTGTGAGATAACTCAACATTAAAGTCTGGGAAATATACAGCTCTTCCTGCATATTCATGAGCAAAATGTTTGAACATATTTTCGTACTCTTCTTCACCAGTTCCAAGCACTACAAACTGTACATTAAGCTCCATAATTTTATCCATTACCCATCTATCTTCAACAACTTGCTTCATAAGGTCTAACCCTTTTTGATCGCTAAGTCTTGTAATCATAGCAATCATCATAGTGTTATCATCTTGATTTAAACCGTATGCTTTTTGGAACTCACGTTTATTAACAACTTTTTTATTAATTTGTTTTGCTCCATAATTTTGCCAGATTTTAGCATCAGTTTCTGGGTTAAATTCCTCTAAATCAATTCCATTTAAAATTCCTGTTAATCTCCAATATAATTGATTACGTAAAAGTCCATCAAGTCCACAACCAAAATCTGGAGTTTTAATTTCATCAACATAACTTGGACTAACTGTTGTAATGTGGTCAGCGTATAAAAGTCCAGCTTTCATATAGCTTGCCCCACCGTTAAACTCAAGTTTATCAGGTGATAAATAGCTTCTTGTAAGCTCAAGTGTATCAAGAGCATAAGGAGGGAAAATCCCTTGGAATTTCATGTTATGAATTGTGAATAAAGTTTTAATATTCTTATATTCCTGTCTCCAAGAATACTTATCTTTTAACAATAAACAAATTGGCCCTGTTTGCCAGTCATTACAGTGAATAACGTCTGGATAAAAATCTAACCAATGGAATGACTCAAGAACTGCTTTACAGAAAAATGCAAATCTCTCAAAATCATCATCATATCCATATAAACCTTCTCTGTTGAAATAATTGTCAAAATTATCTTTAAAGAAGTATGTAGTCACCTCTTTTTTATCTTCAAAAACTTCTACATACTGGTCACGCCAATCTAATTGCATCGGGAAGTTAGCAACAGGTTCATTTGCTTCAAATTTACCTCTAACCCCTTGATAATAAGGCATAGCAACTCTTACATCTACCCCTTGTTTAATTAATTCTTTTGGTAAAGCTCCAACAACATCAGCAAGTCCACCAGTTTTTGCATATGGTGCAACTTCACTAGATACAAATAAACATTTTAACTTCTCCATATTTTATCTCTCCTCCATTTTTAGTTAGTGATTTTTCACAATGAATTTAAACTTAGACAATTTTTTTATAGAATATATCTGAAAATAACTTTGGACATTACGATACAACTTCTGTTTTTATAACTTAATTATATTTTTCAACAGATTTTTTAGCAATATTGCACTAAAAATTATATTTTCACGTCTTTTAACTTTATTGTACTTTATTTTACCAAAAATATCAAGACAAAAAATAAGGAAATTACCTACAATTTCTTATTTTTTGTCTAATTTAAGTATTATTTAACTTTAGTCTTCAATCAATATTTTTAATTTTTGTCCAACACTAATATGGTCACCATTTTCAATGTTATTCCAAGTACTGATATCTCTTGCACGTAGCTCTGTTTTAAAGTACTCAACACTTATACTACGAAGAGTATCACCAGGCTCTACTGTATAAATTACATAATTTCCTTCGTCCTCAACTGCATCAGATAAAGCTTCCTCAGCCTCCTCTTTTTCATCAGATTTAGCTGTTTCTTCTTTTTTATCATCTTCCTTAGCTGTTTCTTCCTCTTTCACTTCTTCTTTCTCGTCTTCTTTTATATCTTCTTTAGCCGTTTCATTAGGCTCGTCCACTTTTTCTGTATCGTCAGTATCATCAGCTGTTTCAGCAGAAGTTGTAGCAGTTTCTTCCTTTATATTGTCATCTTCTACGTTATCAACTTCATCAACAGCATCATCTTCCACTTCCATCTCATCAGAAATAGCAGCAATTGCTGAATTATCAGAAAGACTTCCACTTGTAGGTTCAAATGAATATTGTTGAGTAATATTATCCTCTACTTCATTTGCACTAGCTGCCTGAAATGCTGGCAATGATGGCTGACTAAATTCTCCTCCATCAGACATTCTTGTTAAAATTGCTCCTGCTGCAAGCAAAATTAAACAACCTGCAACTACTGTAAAATTAGTCTTTTGACGTGTTTCATACTCATGTTTACGGCGATTTCCAATTTCTCTAAATTGCTTCACAACAGTATCCTCAACTTCCTCTTTTTCACCAACAACAAATGGATTATCAAGCATATAACGTTGCATACAAGGGTTTTTATCATAATACAAATAGTACCCTGTTTGCTCTTTTAATTCACCGTTATCATACGCATAAAATGTTTCAATTTTATTTACTGGGTCAACTAAAAGTAAAAGTGTATAATTTTCATTAAACAAAGTTTTGTGAGTTTTTATTTCTTTATTAGTGAGCATAGTTCCATACCCAGGCTGAGTATGTACCCAACCCAAAATATCGCCACCTGGAAAATACTCTTCTTTAGCACTCAAAATCGCTTGAATTGCACCTTCTCCAACCCATTCTTCTCCTGGTTGCAAAAGTGCAGGGTCAATAGGAATTATCCCACAAACAACGTGTTCACGAGAATCTTCATAAAACTGACCAACAATTACAGCTGCTTGCTCCTTAGACGTTTCCAGTTTGGCATATTGATACAAATAAGTATATGCGTAGTCCTCTATGTACACAAGGTACTCGCAATCGTCAGTATCACCTATAGGTCTTGCCGAATCGATGTTATTTATTAAATTATCCAGTAAATCTTTGCTAGAATTTTGCACTTGCTCGCTAGTACCTTGCTCAGTTTCTTGTGAGTCTTCTTGATTTATACCATTTTTTGTATTTTTTGGTTCATAATTTGTTGTTCCCATTTGTATTCTCCTTCCATTTTCTTCCATGATTTTATTATACACTACTTAAAAGGAAAAATTTAACTTTTTTTGTCGGCAACACCCATTTTTTTATCTTTTTATTTTTACATTATTTTACAATTAAAGTAAGAAAAAAATTAATTTCCATAAATTAACAAGTTTACTTTTTGAAAAAATGGTAAATACTATATATTGAAGGTGGTGGCAACTCATGCTTGAAAATAATAAAATAACAAAAACTGTACCCAAATATATAAATACGAATGATCCAAACAATTTCCATGACTTTTGTCGATTACTAAACCAATACTTTGACACCTATTTACCGCAACATCGTCATGAATTAGTTTTAATTTGTATTGGAACAGACCGAGCAACTGGGGATAGTTTAGGTCCTCTTATTGGATATAAATTAAAAGATTTAAAATATACAAATATTAAAATTTATGGAACTCTTGATGAACCTGTTCATGCAAAAAATTTACATGATACAATTATCCATGTCCAAAAAACTCACCCTCATGCACTAGTCATCTCAATTGATGCGTGTCTAGGAAGTGTACAAAATATTGGTTGTGTATCAATCGGCGAAGGCTCAATAAGACCAGGAGCTGGAGTTCAAAAAGAATTACCAGCCGTTGGAGATTTGCACATAATAGGCATTGTAAATCTAAGCAGTGCAATGAATATGTCAGTTTTACAAAATACAAGGCTATCAGTCGTAATGAAAATGGCAGACCTAATAGCATCTGGAGTTCGTCACTGTAGTTGGGTATATTCTCACAAAAATAAACTTCAGAATAGATAAAAAGTTTTAATTTTTATATTGGTATTTTTCAGATAAGATTTATGGGTACTATTTGAACAATATAAAGAAATTTTGAATTGAAATAATATATATTTTTTATTTTAATCACAAAAAAGCTACCAAATAAATTTTTATATTTGATAGCACAATTTTTATTTAAACACAACACAATAATTGCCGTTTGGAGTTCTACACTTAGAGCATCTTACACATTTTGCTTTTTCCACATTGCCATTTTGCCATCTACTAATTAAATTTGGCTCTGCTAAAAGTGGTCTTGATATCGCAAAAAACTTGATAGATGTACTATTTGCAACATGATTAATAGTTTCTAAATTACTAAATCCTCCTACCGTAATTATTGGTAGTTGTACATATTTTGCAAGCTCTTTGGCATATTCAATAAAATAACCTTCCTTTTGAATTGCAAAATTATCAAAAACTTCACCAGTCATGCCTTTGGCTTTTCCATGAATATTCCCAGAAAGCTCAATAGCATCAACCCCAATTTCCTCTAGCTTTTTACATACTTCTATAACATCATTAAATTTTAATCCATCGTCCATAAAGTCTGTTGCAGTAATTTTAACCCAAATAGGAAACTCCAAACCAACTTTTTCTCTCATAGCCTCATATATTTCAATCAAAAATCTACTTCTATTCTCCAAATTTCCACCGTATTCATCAGTTCTTTTATTCAAATTTGGACTCAAAAATTGATTAATCAAATAAGTATGAGCCGAGTGAATTTCAATTCCATCAAACCCAGAAGCCTTGGCACGTCTAGCACTCTCACCAAAAGCTTCTACCACTAATTTAATTTCTTCTTTAGTCATCTCTTTGCCAAGTGTCCCCGTAGATGGTTCTTTTATAGAGCTTGGTGCAAAAATAATTCTTTCTCCAATATTATAAGTAGTTTTTGTTCCTCCATAAGCCACCTGTAATACAACTTTTGAACCATGTTTATGAATATTATCTGTCAAAACTTTATATTCATCTATAAAACTATCTTCATAAATTCCCATCATTCCAGCGTTCGGCTTTTCATCAGCCAAAATATTTGCATAACCTGTAATTATAATTCCAACTGCTCCTTTTGCAAGATTTTCATAAACTTGACTAAGGGGTGGTGTTAGATGCCCAGTTTCTGTTGCCAAATTTTCCCACGTAGCACTTCTAATAAAGTGATTTTTAGATTTAATTTTTCCAATAATTACCTCATTAAATAAATTCATATTGTTCTCCCCTCAAAAAAAGGCCAACCCCTAAAGGCTAGCCTGTTAAAAATTATCCGTTAATACGTCCAATTAGTTGTTCTTTTAAGTCTTCATATCCACTTTTTCCAAGAAGTGCGAACATATTTTTCTTATATTCTTCAACTCCTGGTTGGTCAAATGGGTTAATTCCTAGTAAATATCCACTTAAACCACAAGCTTTTTCAAAGAAATACACAAGTTTTCCAAAGTTGAAAGCGTTCATTTGCTCAACATTAATAATAATGTTTGGAACTCCACCATCAACGTGTGCAATAAGTGTTCCTTGGAATGCTTTTTGGTTTACAAATTCCATAGTTTGTCCTGATAAATAATTTAATCCATCTAAATCATTCTCAGCAGTTTTCATATCAACATCAAGCTCTGGATTTTCAATATTGATGATAGTTTCAAATAAGAAACGCCCACCATCTTGAATGTATTGACCAATTGAGTGTAGGTCAGTTGAGAAGTTTGCAGAAGAAGGATAGATACCTTTTTTATCTTTTCCTTCACTTTCTCCATAAAGTTGTTTCCACCACTCACCAAAATATTGTAAAGATGGCTCATAGTTTGCAATAATTTCTACTGGTTTTTGACGAGCAAGTAAAATGTTTCTTGCCATAGCATATTGGTAAGCAGGATTTTGAGTATAATCTTCATTTGCATACTCAGAAGCTCCCTCAGCTGCTCCAGCCATAAGCTCAGCAATATCAATTCCTGCAACAGCAATTGGAAGTAATCCAACTGGAGTTAATACAGAAAAACGCCCTCCAACATCATCAGGAATAGTGAAAGTTTGGTAACCTTCATCTTTTGCAAGTGTTAATAACGCTCCTCTTGCTTTATCAGTTGTTGCATAAATACGATCTTTTGCCCCATCTTTTCCGTATTTATTTTCCATAAACTCTTTGAAAACTCTGAATGCGATAGCTGGCTCAGTAGTTGTCCCAGATTTTGAGATAACGTTCACACTAACTTCTTTACCTTCACAAACATCAAGTAAGTTTCTGATATATTTTCCTGAAATGTTGTTTCCTACGAAATAAACTTCTGGAGTTTTACGCTTGTCTTTTGGTAAAACATTGTAAAACTGGTGGTTAAGTGCTTCGATACAAGCTCTAGCTCCTAAATACGATCCACCAATTCCAATAACAATTAAAACATCGCTATCAGCTTGAATTTTTTTACTAGCTTCTTGAATGCGTGCAAACTCTTCTTTATCATAATCGTTTGGTAAGTTTAACCAACCTAAAAAGTCTGCTCCAATTCCTGACTTGTCGTGTAACATATTGTGTGCAGTGTTTGCAAGTGGTTTTAAACACTCGAATTCATGTTGTGTGATACCTGCTTTAGAATAATCTACTGTGATTTTACTCATTATAAAACAACCTCCCTAGTAATTTTTACTTAAATTTGGACTACATCTCCCTTTAACTTTAACATATTGTCTTTATGTTTGCAAGTGTATATTTAATTAAATTCCCATATCTTCAATAATTTCAAAAATATCCGTGTCACTAATATTCACTTTGGGACGGCTCTTAGGTTTATAAACGTTCTTTAATGTATCATCGTCTTGAATTTGTTGCAATTTTAAGGAAATATTTTCAGATAAAGTAGCAGTTTCTTCCTTACTAATAGCACTTTCTTCCATATTTACTTGTTCTTGCATCTCAAGCAACAAAATTACACTATTTAATTCATTAGTCAAACGTTGAATTTCTTTATTTTCTTCGTTTTGTTGACGTTCAAATTGATGTTGATTAATCAAAAAATCTTTTACAATCAAAATTAATTCTTCTTTGGTAAATTTAATGCGACCAACAAAACCTAGACTTATAGAAAATAAACATATTACGATATTTAATCCTACATAAAAAATATTATTTAACTCTAATAAATAAATTCCCATTTGCAAAATCCATATACCTAAAATAACAAACTTTAGATAAACAGAGATATATTCTATAAGGCTAAATTTGAATATCCCAATATAATCTCTGGTAATTCTACGTCTTACAAACAAATCCACATCAGCTTGTCCATCATTAGAACGTTGTATCCCATTATAGTCTTCCAATAAATTACGTAAAAATTCAGTTTCAAGCTCTGATTTATAAACTTTGTTATCATTTAAAATAAGTACACTCGTATGGATTTTTGTAAAATAATTTCGCATCATATAGGTAGTTAGAAGCTGGACTAATATTAGAGCCACATTTAAATATAAAAAAAGTATAACCAAAATAATTCCTCCTTAAATAAAGTCAGTCATTTTGATTATACCATTTTTTCCTAAATTTACAATGTTAAATTTTTTCTATAATGCTGTTTATCATAGCTGTAGCATTTCTAGCAGCAAGCTCTGTAAAATCTTCAAAATTAACTTCTGCGCTATAATCAGCCTTATCAGAAATTGCTCGAATAATTACAAATGGAATTTGGTTTAGATAACAAACATGAGCAATTGCAGCCCCTTCCATTTCGGCACAATATGCTGTAAAAGTTGAATAAATATCCTCTTTAACTTCAATACTACACACAAACTGGTCGCCACTTGCAACTCTCCCAACATAAACCTCATGCTCTCCAGAAAGTGTATTTGCTGCCTCTTTTGCAAGCTCAATTAGTTGACCATCTGCCTCAAAAAATGATTTATCCATACGAGGAATAGTCCCTTTTGGGTCACCAAATGCCGTAGTATCCATATCATGTTGCACTGTGTCGCTAGAAATTACAATATCTCCAATATTGATATCTGGGTGTAATCCACCAGCAACACCAGTATTTATAATACAATCGACATTAAAATGGTCAATCAAAACTTGCGTACAAACAGCTGAATTCACTTTTCCAATTCCACATTTTACCACAACAACTTGTTTGTTTTTTAATGTGCCAGAACAAAAAGTCATGCTTGCTTTCTCAACAGTCTCTTCAATTTCCATCTTTCTTTTTAGTGCAATAACTTCTTCGTCCATTGCTCCTATAATTCCAATTTTTTGCATTAGTATCTCTCCTTGAATTTAAATTTCTCTAACATTGTATCACATTATTTTACTTTTGCACATTGAGTTTTTAACTTTGCAGTAATCAAATTTCTAAGTTTGTCTGGGTCGCTCTCCCAATACTCCTTAATATCTTCCATATTTTCGATTAAAGTATTTAAAAATAATTCAACCCATTTTGCAACTTGACTAGTAGAAAGTTGTGCAGAATTATATTTAATAGTAATTGTTCCTTGTAAGTAGTCAACTTTTACATGGTTAACACCTTGTAAAATATGGAAAAGTGGCACGATTTCATCTTCATAAAATTGCCAATCAGTAGATAATTGTTGAAGCCTTGCAGTATGTAGTTGCATTAAGCCATCTTCTTGATAAATGATTTTTAAATTAATATAGTTTTTGATGAACTGTTGTTTTAAACCCATTGTGGACACGCTCCCTTTACATACAAAATGCTAGCTGGAAACCCAACTAGCATCTGTTTATTTATTTAACTATTCCTGAATACTTCTCCTTAGTTGCTAAACCACCTCTTAGATGTCTTTCGGCTTTATTTAATTCTAAGATTTGTCTTGCTTCCATTGCTAACTTTGGATTGATTTTCTCTAGTCTCTCAGTAACATCTTTATGTACCGTACTTTTACTGATACCAAATTTCTTTGCTGTTTCTCTTACTGTAGCGTTTGAATTAATAATAAATTTAGCTGCTTCTATGGCTCTTTCTTCAATATATGGTTTCAAGAAAAGGCCCCCTTTTAAACTGACTCTTATTTAAATGATATGCCAGAAGATGACGATTTATTCCTACTAAATTACCAATATATGAAAAATTTTTAAATTTTTTTCAAATTTTAATATAAATAGGAAGGAAAAGCCCCTCCTATTTATGAAAAATTACTATTTACTAATTAAAAACTCTTCTGGGTTTACAACCTCGCCATTGTGTCTAACTTGTAAATAAATGTTACTTCCTTCAGATACAAAAGGTCCAGTTCCTGTTCCGATAGTCCCAAGGGTATCTCCAGTTTGAACTACCTGACCTAATAAATCCGAATTAATTACTCCATTTTGGAAACCATAAATACTCTCGTATCCGTTTCCGTGGTCAATCACCATAACCTCACCAATATTCCCAACATTAATTAACGTAGAAATTGAAGTAAAGTCTTTGGTAATGTCTACTACTACACCATCTGCAGGAGCAGTAACTGCCTCTCCAACTTCTCCATCAATACATATTCCAAAAGTACGCATAGTTTGGCTAAGTCCTTCACTAAACCAGTGAGCAGTGTTGTTATCCCTATATGGCACAATTATATTTCCGTCAATTGGCCAACTAAACATATCCTCATCATCAAAAAATGGTGATATATCTTGAGATGAAGTCGATGAGAAATTTTCTCCCTCAACTTCTGCTGTAGCATCAACATAAGCTTCATCATCAGAACTTGCCTCATCATTAGCAACAGTTGTATCATCTGCCACTTCATTAGTTGCATCTTCTGTTTCAATTTCATCAATTTCAGTTTCTTCTACATCATTTGAGCTTGAAATTTGCTCAGACATAGCAGCAACTAGTTCCTCTTCATCATCGTCAGTTGAAATAAATACATCTTCAACTCCAGCATCTTCAGAAACTATAGCTTCCATAGAGTCCTCAAACTCATTTTCGTAAATTTCACTAAAGAAATCATCTGGGTCAATATCAGAAAAATCATTCAGGTAATAATCATATGAATAATCGTAAGAAAAGCTAGGCTCTGTAAAAATAGCCTCACTACTTACTGGCTCACTCACCTCATACGGTTCAGGTTGCATACTACCACTTGAGTCTGGCATTAAAAATACCGTTGCGATTGCTCCTAAACTGATTGTTCCTACTGCTAAATAAAACCCATAATTTTTAAAGAATTCTTGTAATTTGTCTTTGTTCATTCTTTAACACCTCCAACGATTAGATTATCGCCAGAGATTTTTGCTTTTATACAACTAAAAAAAATTTTTTTATTTATTCCATAAAAAATACGATATCAACACCCGAAAAATAGTGTTTTAAAATATCTCGATAAGTAGCTCCAGCCATTGCCATTTCATTAGCGCCGTTCTGACTAAGCCCCAAACCATGACCACTTCCATTCACCAAAAAATTTATTTTTTTATCTTGAATATCTAACGTAATATTACTAGAATTCAATCCAAAAATTTCCATAAATTCTTCTTCATTTAAAATAATACTCCCAAATTGGATTTGTTGAATGTGACCACTTTTATCCTTTTGAACGATTTGAATTTGCTGAGCAATATAATTAACATCTAAAATACTATTAGGATAAATACTCTCTAACATTTGCACAATTTGCTCCTTAGAATAGGAAACAACTTGAACTTGAACATCACAAGGACTCTCAACAGCCTTCAAATAAGGGACATCAACCCCATACACATCAACGGCATCACGAGTATAACCACCACTTTCACGGTGATAAACAGGTTCAATTATCTCTCCATCATACTGCAAAATCTCATTAGTTGTATCATATAGAGCCAGTCTATATAATTCATAAACTTCTTCATAATCTTCTTTCCACAAATCTCTCATCTGATTTATAGTGAGTGCCTCAAACTGACTCTCACCCTTGCCATCAGCTTGATTTTTCATATAAGTACGCAAAATTACAGCATTAGCACGAACAGCTTCATAATGATAATAAACAGGAACTTCCTTTGCCAAAATACCTATCATCTCTTGTTCTAGGAGCAATTTCTCCTCATCTTGCGCCACAGTTTGGGTACTCATAGCCTGTACGACTTCTTTTTTATGATGCCCACCAAACAAAACTATCGTTGCAGGTATACACACCAAACACAACAAAATACCACCAAGATAAGTAAGTATTCTTTTCATTTTATCGCCTCCAAGTATCTATTATTAATATTATATGAAATTTAAATTAATTTAAGACTAATCCCAATAAAAATATTTTTTTAAAATTAAGAAAAAAATATTTACAAATATTTACAAATACGTAATAGTTAATAAGTTTTTTTAACCCAAACTTAACCCAATTATAAATTTATTTACTTTTTGTTTATATTTTATTGGTAAACATATGATATATTATTTTTTGTTAGTAAATAAATTTTATATGAAGAAAGTGAGTATATACAATGAAATTAGAACAATTCAAAGAGCTTATGGCTAGCACTCAAGTTTTAAACTGTGGAGTAACATTCAAAGATGGAACGGAAAATTTATTTCCAATTTTTGGATACAATATTAACATATGTGGCGAAAATACTGTAGTAAATTTACAAAGTTTATCAGCATATGAGAGGTATAGTTGTTTTATGATTGATGATATTGAAAGTATGCATCTTGATGGCTCGGAACTTAAACTTAATCTTGCATACACCCCGTGTCAAATTAAATATACTGTTACAGATGAAATTTTAGACCGTACTACATATCCATCAATGTTAGGAATGTATTATACTGTTAAAATGAACTTAGAAAATACAGTTCAAGTAAATATTTTAAACGATAAATACAACAAAACTTTTGTAATTAATACTTTTGAATTAAACCTTTCAACGCTAAATCTATTAGATTGTTACACAAAAGAAAGTTTTTCAATGCCAACACAAAAAATTAAATCTATGGACATGACTATTAAAACTGATGGAAAAGTATTTGTAGACGTTCATACTATGTAAAAAAAAAGCTATAGACCTAAAAAGTTTATAGCTTTTTTTGAGTTCTTTCCTATTATATAGCAAATTATATAGCAAATCAAATTTATATATAACTATCCTTACAAATAAAACAATATATATTTACTACTTCAAAAATACACATCAATATCCAAATCTTAAAATAACAAAAATCTCATACCACTTTTCCTAATAACTTTCTAAAGCTAATTTCAAAAATCGTGATGATCGTACATTTTTGTCAGCTTTTAAGTTGACCTTAAAACTATATTCTATCTGTTATTTTGCTCCTTAATACAACTACTACTACCTTCTTAATACAGTGATAACTTAATAAATTTATTTTATTTCAAAAAATATCATCACTATAAACCTTGATTTTTCAATGATTATCTATTATTTTTAAATAAAATCCAAAAATCTTATTGACAAATTTGTTTCCATATACTACTATTGTATTAATCACTTAATACAAAGTTACATTAATACAATAAGGAGGTGAGGTATGGCTTGGGAGTTTAATTCTGACAAACCAATTTACTGGCAAATAGTAGATATTATTAAGTTTGAAATTATTATCGGCAAGTATAAAAATGGTGAAAAACTAAGTTCTGTTAGAGAATTTGCACAAGAAGCAGGCGTTAACCCAAATACAATGCAAAGAGCATTTACAGAATTAGAACGAGAAAATTTGGTATTTAGCGAAAGGACAAATGGAAGATTTGTAACGGAGGATAGGGATTTGATTAATAGATTTAGAGAAGAATATGCACAAAATTGTATTGAAAAAATTACTAAACAACTTTTAGATTTGGGATATAGCAAAGAAGAATTACTGTCATTATTACAAAAAAATATCGAAAGTGAGGTCACTAAAAATGATTGTACAGTTTAAAAATATTAGTAAAACTTATAGAAAAAAAGTAGCTCTTAATAATGTAAACATTGAAATTCCAGAGGGTAGAGTAGTTGGATTGTTAGGCCCTAACGGAAGTGGCAAAAGTACAATGATTAAACTTATGAACGGACTTATTCAACCAAACCATGGGAAAATTTTGATTGATGGCAAAAAAATTTCACAATCAACCCATAACTTAATTGCATATTTACCAGAAAGAACTTATTTAAATAATCATATGAACGCTATACAATTAATAGATTTTTTTGGTGATTTTTATAGTAATTTTAATAAAGAAAGAGCTGTGTCTATGTTAAAAGAGCTTAATATTAACCTAGAAGACAAACTTTCTACTATGTCAAAAGGAACTAAAGAAAAAGTTCAACTTATTTTGGTTATGGCCAGAGATGCCAAACTTTATATATTAGATGAGCCAATTGGAGGGGTTGACCCTGCTGGAAGAGATTATATTTTGGGGACAATTATTAGAAATTATGACCCAGAAAGCACTCTAATTATTGCAACTCATCTTATTCAAGAAGTTGAAAATATTTGTGATGATATTATTTTTATCCACAATGGGATTATTAAACTTCATGGCAATGTTGATGACTTACGAGAAGAAAACGGAAAATCAATTGATAACTTATTTAGGGAGATGTTTAAATGTTAGGTAAATTATTAAAATACGAAATAAAAGCAACAGCCAGAAACTTTTTACCTATATATGCACTTATACTGTCGATTGCATTTGTACAAGGGTTAATTGGATTTGATATAACAGCAATTTTTCAATTTACATTAGTAAAACAGTTACTAGTTTTTGCGTTTGGAGCGTTATATATTGCACTATTTGTCACAACAATTATCGTTGTAATTCAGAGATTTAATAAAAATTTACTAGGTGATGAAGGATATTTAATGTTTACATTGCCAGTTTCGCTAAGAGATATTATTTTATCAAAACTAATAGTAGCTTGGTTTTGGATTATTTCTAGCTATGTAGTAAGTGGGATTGCTCTTTCACTATTTTCAATTCGCACAGGAATTATAGGAAAAATCCTCAAAGAAATGTTTAAATATACACCAGAAGTAAGTTTTATAAATGTATTAATAGGAGCAGGAGTTTCAAAAACAACTATATATTCAGCATTTATTAAATTAGGACAACTAGCAGTATGCTCATTATTAGCAATGACTACAATAATTTTAATGGTGTATTTTGCATTATCAATCGGCAATATGAATAAGTTTAAACGCATAAAATATTTTGTAGCAATTACTGTATTTTCAGTATTAAACTTTATTAAAACATTAATTCAATTTAGAATTTCATGGGATTTATTAAAACAGGTTATGGACACGAATAATCAAACATTTCTATTAGGTCTAAATTCATTTATAAATGTCCACACAATTTTTACATTTATATTCTGTATAATTATGTTTGAAGCAACAAATTATGTTTTGAATAAATATTTGGAATTATCGTAGAAAGGAGAATAATTATGTCAAAAATATTTTTAGGAATTGTTCTAGCTGTAGGAGCGTTATTTGTTGTTAATGACAGAGTTTTTGTAAATGGAGTTGAAGAAACTATTGGCAATGTAAATATTTCAGATGTGATGAATTCTTTTTTTAATGAATTCCAATTTGATATTCACTACAATTTCATAGATATTTCTAGTACACCAAACGGGGTGCAAACCTTTGAAAATATTACAAAAATCGTTAGCAACTCATCATATATATCAATCAATATTGAAGAGGCAGACGTAAATAAAGTTACAGTTTTTGATACTAGTTCAGTTTATTCAAGTTTAGAAACATTGGATAGAAATCAACTTTATTCTACAGATGGAATTTTATACTTTGAAAGTGCAACTAATTCTAACGTTCAAAAAGGTCAGGGGGAACTCCTAATTCAAGTTCCTAAAGGTTCAAATTTTGACTTAGATATTGATTTAAATTTTGGAGAATTAAATTACGCAACATCAGCAGGAAATGAACTAATTTTAACAAGCAGTTTTTCAGATATCAATATTGAAGCACCGTTTAATGAAATCGAAATTGAAATTGATTTTGGTAGTATAAATTTTGAAATTGACCAAAATACAACTCAACTAGAAATTATGCTTGAATTTTCTGATGCAATAGTTAAAGTTCACGAAGGAACATTATTTAATGTTGATACAGATATGGATTTTGGTTCATGCAATATATTAGCACCAACTAGTTCAGCAGGTTTTACGGCCAAAGCTGTTGGTGGATTTTCGGATATAACTTTTAATTAAAAGGAAGGGGTTTAACAAATGAAAAAATTATTAGGGGTAAGTTTATTAGGATTAGGAATGTTAGCAATTAGTCAAAATTCATTATTTGCAGACAGTTCGGAATATTTAAGTTCATTTAATAATATTAAAGTGGAAAGTGATGCAATAGAGCTTAAAATTAGCCGTGGGGAAGAATTTTATATTGATATCGAAGTTCCTAAAAAAGAAGGAAAATTTTCATATGAAGTAAAAAATGATACTTTATACATTGAACATGAGTTTCCTTTTAACAAAAAATATTTCTCTTGGTTTGCTGGGTCTAGCGATAATTACATTTATAATGTAGAAATTTTTATTCCAGAGGACGTAGATTTAAATGAAATTGATATTGAAGCAAATATTGGTGCTGTTGGAATTTATGACCTTTCAATAGATACATTAAAAATTAATTCTACTATGAGTGCTGTCGAACTAGAAGAAAATGTATTAAAAAATATTGATATAGATACAACAATGGGTGCTGTTAAAATTGTTGGAACTCTAAATGGTACAACGAATATTGATACAACGATGGGTGCTATTTCAATTTCAGGAAATTTATATGGATATACAAATATTGATACAAATATGGGTGCTGTTGATATTGTAGGAAATTTAAATGGAAGCACTGATATAGATACAACGATGGGGGCTATTTCAATTGCAGGAAATTTGAATGGTGATACAAATATTGATGCAAATATGGGGGCTATTATAATTGAAACTCCTCAAAGTGAACATGAATTTAATTACACTTTAAAAAGTTCAACTCCAGCAATTTTACTCAATAACCAGTCTTTAGGAACATCTTACCAAACTAAGGATACTAATTTGAGTTCAAACTTAAATATTTCTGTAACTTTAGGCTCAATTGAAATTTATACAAAATAACAAAAAAACTCTAGCTGATTATTAGTTAGAGTTTTTTTAAATAGCTTTGTATAATAATATTAATTTTTGGTAATCATCTTAAAAATACTATAGAAAAAATAAAATAACCCTAATTTTATCCATTATTTATAATGAGTTTCCATTTATGTAAGCTAAATTTTAATTATAATTTAAAAATATAAATTTTTTATAAAGAATTTTATTGACAATTTTAATCTTTATGATAAAATTTTAGTGGGTGATATATTAGAACAAATAACAAAGGAGAAAAATTTATGGAAGAGTTTAAAAATAAACAAATTGAAGCTACCAAAAACTTAGTAGATAAAGGGGTAACCTCAACCAAAGGCCTTGTAGATAAAGGGGTGACTTCAACCAAAGGATTTGTAGGCAGAAAAGTTAATGAAGCGATGAATTTTATTCAACAATTAGCATTAGTAACACTTGGAGTGTTGTTGATTTTTGGGCTATTTAAATATTTTGTTTTTTCAGGCAAAGTTGAACCTATCTCACCGTTTCGTAATATAGAAATTGAAGCTGATGCGATTGCACTAAAAATCAGTCGTGGAGATAAATTTCACCTAGATATCGAAAGGGATAAAGATGATAATATTTTATCATATGAAGTATTAGATGATACTTTATACATTGACCATGAAGTTGCTTCCAAAAAATTCTTTTCATGGTTTGGAAGTGATGCCGAAACTTATGTATACAATATCGAAATTTTTATTCCTGAAGAAACAGATTTAGGAGATATTAATATAATTGCTAGAAACGTTGCTACTATTGAGATTGACGACGTTTTGACTAACCAATTAAATATTACAACACACATTGGAGCTATCGAATTTAAAGGTGAAGTTATTTCAGATACTAACATTACTACTAATATTGGGGCTGTTGTAATAGAAGGAACATTAAACGGAACAACGAATATTGATACAGAGATGGCCACTATTGAAATCACAGGAGAGGTAAATGGTGAAACTACTCTTAATAGTAACAAAGGAACTATATTAATCAATGGTTCTATTGATGGACAAACTGATATTAATAACATTTTAGGAGCTGTTGAAATTACAGGGAAATTATCTGGTGATATGAATATTAATACTGAATTTGGAGCTATACTAATTGATACTCCTCAAAATAGATATGATTTAGATTATCATTTAAGTAGCTTAATTCCAGCAATATATTTAAATGAAACTTCTGTTGGAACATCATATAACACTTTTGATGCTGAAGCAATCGCAACTTTAAATATAAATGTTGAAAAAGGAAGCATTGAAATTTCTACAAAATAGCTAAAAGACTTTAACTTTATGGATTAAGGTATTTTTTTGAACATAAATATAATATAAATAAAATTTTAAGAGGTGAAATTATGAGTATCTCAATTAGCCCACCATTTATCAATATTAATATTGAAGTTCAAGCTATGGATATCGAAATTTTAAAGGGAACTGAGTTTAAAGTTAACGTTTCCTCACCTATTGATAATCCTAGATTATTTTTTTCACAAGTACAAAATGGAACTTTAATCATCAAGCAAAATCAAGACTGGTATAAATTTTTAGCAAGTAAAATAAATCAAGCTCCTTATAAAGTTATAATATATTTACCTGAGTATACTTTTTTGGATAATCTAAACATTTCAACAGGTATGGGTAGTGTCAGCATTTCAAACGTATATATTAAACATATGAACCTAAATTTAGGGGTTGGTGACCTTCGTACAGCCAAAATTTCTTGCTCCCAACTTAAGGTTGATGCTGGAGTTGGAAACGTATTCCTTGATGGACAATTTAACGGAGATATTGAAGTTAACGCTGGAGTTGGAAAGGTTGAAATTGATACACGCCAACGGTTTGAAGATTTTAATTATAACATTACAGCAGGTGTAAAATGTATCAATATTAATGGAATAACTACCCCCAAAGATTTTAGTAAACATTTTGATGATGCCATTTATAATATCAAAATTGAGGCAGGAGTTGGAAGTATTCAAATTTATACAAATCTCTAATTCATTGACATATAATTGCTTTTATTATATAATAACTAAAATATAATACGGAGGCAAAAATATGAACCGTGATGATAATTTTGAAAAGTTTAATGCCAAATTTCAATAAAAAAAGGACTTTAGCCTTCTAATTCGCTAAAGTCCTTTTTAGTTGATACTTAACTTTTTGACCAACAAAAATAGCTACTGCACCCAAAACTATATCTTTAATTAAATAAACTCCACCTACTCCAATGCCCATAATTACAGCTTCTGCAAATGAACTTTTTGTGATAAATGCAAGTTGCACAATTCCCACCAAATATTGAGATATCAAAGAGATATACACAATTCCAATTTTGATTTTTTTATTAGAAAAATTAGATGCAATTCCTGAACCAAAAGCCAATAATATAAATCCAAAAATAAAACCTCCAGTAGCTCCAAATAATGCCCCAAAACCACTTCTACCCCCTGAAAATACTGGTATTCCAACTGCTCCTAACAAAATATAAACTAAAATACTCATCGTACTTAACTTTGCACCAAAAATTGTGCCTAATAAAATCGCTCCAAAGCACTGCAATGTAAGGGGTACAACAGGAAAAGGTATAGAAATTTGGGTTAGGACAGCCATTATAGATGCACCCATTGCCACAAATATTAAATCTTTTGTTGATAATTTCATAATTAAACTCCTCTCTAATTTAGTAGCTCTATTATAAACTAGTTTCTAATTTTTGACAATATATTTTAAATATCAAAGTATTATTTTTTGCATAAAAAAAGGCTATAAACTATAGTTTATAACCTAACTCACATTATTTAAGTGCGCCTTTTGAACGAAGATAAAGTTCTAATTTCTTCTTTTTGATATTATGAAAAGTTTCTGCTTGGTCTTGAGTATTAAAGCTAATTAGCCCACAAGTTCTAGCCCCTTTTAAAATTTCACGTACCTCTTCTGGTGCTAACTTTGTTTTATTTGAAATATCACGAACGCTAGGCGCACCATTGTAAAAAAGTTTTAATATATCTAATGCTTGATTATCCATTAAAATTGTTCCTCTCTCTAATTAAATTGCCTGACCAGTTTCGGCCATAGTATTTGTTGTTTCTTCGCTTAAAGTTGCCTCCACATCTTGAGGAATTTCAAGGCGTTTCATATATCTTTGGTAATATAAAAATAGTGGAATTGATGCCGAAAGCCACGCTATTGGGTCAGATAAACAAATCCCTGTAAATCCAATGAATGCAGGCAATGTATTAGCTGCTAATGCACGTGCCACAAGCTCAAAAAATCCAGCCATCATAGGCATAAAAGATTGCCCCATCGCTTGCAAAGCATTTCTATATACAAAAATTTGACCAAGTGGCACATAAAAGATTGCTGCATACAACAACACTTCTTGCGAATATACAAAAATTTCATCTCTAGGATTTTCTAGGAACATTCCAACCAAAGGTTTACCAAATAAAATTAAAATGGTAGCAGCAATAACACTAGTTACAACGCTAACTTTTGTAATAACTTTTACCCCTTCTTTAATTCGGTCAATCCTTCCAGCTCCTAGGTTTTGCCCAACATAAGTAGCAACAGCCACTCCATAAGTAATTACAGGTTGCATTACAAGTTGAACTACTTTTGAAGCCGCAGTATAAGCCGCAACCACTGTAGAACCAAAGCTATTAATTGCTCCTTGCACAGTCATAATTCCAATTGCAGTTATTGAAAATTGAAGTGCCATCGGAAATCCTGTACAAATATGCATCTTATAATAATCTTTTGGAACGTTGAAATCTTCTTTTTTAAGCTTAAATGCATCAAATTTTTTGTAACTATAAATTAAGCATAAAATTGCAGAAATCCCTTGAGATACATTAGTCGCATAAGCAACCCCAGCAACTCCCATATCAAGCTGAAGAATAAAGACTATGTCTAATATTATATTCAATATACATGAAATAATTAAGAAGTATAGAGGAGTTTTACTATCTCCCAAAGCCCTCAAAATTCCAGCAAACATATTATATCCAACTTGTGTAAAAATCCCTGCATAAATAACCGTAATATAGTCACTTGCATATACAAAAACATCATCAGGTGTTTTCATCATATGTAGTAAAGGTTGAACTAGTTGCATCATTACAAGTGTTGTAAGCACCGTAAAAATCCCTGATAATATAATATTACTAGCTATAGCCTTCTTTACTCCAGCATCATCTTTTGCCCCAAACCTCTGGGCTACCAAAACAGCAAAACCACTTGTTAATCCAATCAAAAATCCACCAATCAAAAACACCATAGAGCCTGCCGAACCAACTCCTGCCAATGCCTTTTCACCAAGAAATTTTCCAACAATTATCGTATCAACCATACTATATAATTGCTGAAACATATTTCCGATTAAAAGGGGTATCGAGAAACTTAGAAAAAGCTGTAACGGCTTCCCTTGTGTCATATCGTTTGTCATGATCCATCTCCTTATCTTTATAATCCTAACATATTATAATGGGTTTTAACAAAATATACAATGGATTTTTCAACTTTTTATTTATGATATGGTTCATTATTTTGAATGCGATACCCCCTATAAATTTGTTCCAGCAACATGACCCTAAAAAGTTGATGTGGAAAAGTCATTTTAGAAAAACAAAGTTTGTAATTTGCACGCTTTATAACACTCTCACTAAGTCCAAGCGAACCACCAATCACAAAAACTAAATGACTACTTCCAGTTATTGCCCGTTCTTCTAAAAAATATGCAAAATCTTCGGAACTTATCATTTTTCCTTGCAAATCTAGCGCAATAACAAACGATTGGTCGCTAATTTTGTTTAATATTTTGTTGCCTTCCTTATCACGAATTTGAGTTTCTTCCTTATTAGAGGCATTATCTGGAGTTTTTTCATCAGCCAGCTCAATAATATTTAATTTGATATAACGGCTAAGGCGCTTGCTATACTCATCAACTGCCTGTACCAAATATTTTTCCTTAAGTTTCCCCACACAAATAATATCTATTTTCATTTTATATTCTCCTAAAACAAAAATACCCTTTGTGACAAACGCCAATAAAGAGTATTTCAAACCGATTATTTTCATCTTAATATTATACCATTTTCAGCAAAAATGCGCAATGTCTTTTTAATCGACAGTTTCAAATTTCTTTTATAGACATTGATGTTACAAAATAGTATAATGAAGAAAAATTTGGAAAGGAAAATTTTATGAATTATTTAAAAAATGCACCGTATGAAATTCAATTAGAAGCTATAAAAAATGACGGAAGTAATATTCGTTTTATCCAAAATCCAACCGAGGAATTACAACTTTTAGCTATAAATACAACTATTTTTAATTTAGCTTTTATTAAAAATCCAACCAAAAAAGTTCAGTTGGAGAGCGTAAAAATTAACTGGACAGCGCTCAACTATATTAAAAATATTCACCCTGATATAATTAAATATATTAACAATGTTAGCGAAGATGAAAAAATTATTGGTGTTAGACAATATATTCTAGCGATAAAATTTCTGCGTAATCCATCAGAAAAAATTCAATTAGTCCTAACTGAAAAAGAGCCTTTTGTGCGTTTTTTTATGCACGTTAAAAATGTTCCCGAAAGTATTCAATTAAAAGTAATTAGCTTTCACCCTCACCATATTAAATCTTTAAATAACGCTACTGAAACTGTGCAATTTAAAGCTATAAACCAATTAGCCACTTCAATTTTATCTATACAAAATCCTACTAAAAAAGTTTTGAAGCAGGCAATTCCTACTCTTAATGACGAATTACTATGCAAATTAATTAGGCAAAATTACAAGGTCATTCCTTATATAACAAATGCTAGTGAAAAAGTTCAACTTTATATCATAAATCATAGGGCTAGACATATTCAACATATTGTAAATCCAACCTACAAAGTTCAAAAACTAGCTATTTCTCTTGCTCCTCGTACTATAGGATATATCCAGAATCCAAATAAAGAATTACAATTACTAGCCGTGACTAAAAACGCATGGGCAATCAGATATATTCAAAATCCTTGTGAGGAAGTTATAAATATTACTAAAACCTATTAAATTTTTAGTTTAGATATTAACTTTATACGTCCTTTGCGATATAATATATATTGGTCGATATATAAAATATACAATAAATAAAGGAGAAATTTATGCAAAATTTAAATAACGTTTCATACCAAGCTCAATTAGAAGCTGTAAGAAAAGATTGGCAAGCAATTGGCTACATAGACAACCCTTCTGAAGAACTCCAACTTACTGCAATTGCAAAAAATTGTAAAGCACTATCACTCATCAAAAATCCTTCTGGAAAAATCCAAATGTGTGCTATTTCTAAGTTTGGACTTGCCATTCAATATGTAAATAATCCCTCTGAGGAGCTTCAACTTATGGCAACTTCAGCATATAGCTGTGCAATTGAATTTATCCAAAATCCTTCTGAAGAGGTACAATTAAACGCTGTTAAACAGTATGGTCAATCTATCCGATTTTTAAACAATCCTTGTGAAAAAATTAAAATAGCTTCGGTTGAACAAGACGGTATGGCCATTGGATACATCGAAAATCCTTCCGAAGAACTCCAATTTAAGGCAATCAATCAAAATGGGTATGCCATTGAATTTATTGATAATCCGTCTGAGGAACTTCAACTTAGTGCAATTTCAAAAAATAGTATGGTCATTGGAGTTATTCAAAATCCTTCTGAAAAAGTTAAAATTAATGCTATCAAAAATAATGCCCTCTCTCTTGGTCAGATTAAAAATCCTTCGCCACAACTTGAGTTAATGGCCCTAAAACAAGAGGGTAACGCCCTACAATTTATTGCAAATCCTTCTGAGGAATTGGAACTTTTAGCCGTAAAACAAAACGGTATGGCCATTGAGCATATTATTAATCCATCAAAAAAGCTCCAACTTATGGCGATTAACCAAACAGGTCACGCAATTAAATCTATGAAAAATCCTTCTGAAGTTGTTCAACTTACTGCCGTTAAGCAAAACGGTATGGCCATTGGGTATATCAAAAATCCATCGCAAAATGTTCAGCTTGCAGCAGTAAAGCAAAATGGTTTAGCTATTGAACATATTAAAAATGCAGCTGAAATTGTGCAACTAGAGGCCATTCGTCAAAACGGCTTAGCTATTATTCACATTAAAAATCCTTCTGAGAGACTTCAATTAGAAGCTGTAAGCCGAGATGGTTTTGTAATTCAATATATCAAAAATCCTTCTGAAACTATACAACTAGAGGCTGTTCGTCAAAATGGTTGGGCCATTCAATACATTGAAAATCCTACTCGTCAGGTTAAAATTACAGCGAGCAGTAGAACGGGAATTCGCCCAGAACGTATGACAAATACCCTTATTTAATTTTATATTATATACCAAATTAGAAATATTCCCAAAATACATTCTGTAAAAGAGTGTATTTTTTTATTTAATTTTTTGAATTCTTAACTAAAATTAGGACAGATTTGTAACATCATCACGATTTTTAGATTTCACCTTTTGGAATTAGCTTATTTTTACGCAAATAAAGAGGACAAATTTGTAACATCTTCATGATTTTTAGATTTCACCTTTTGGAATTAGCTTATTTTTACGCAAAAAAATAGAACAAAAAATTAGTTTTATATCTAACTTCCTTGTTCCATATTTGCAAATTTGGTATATTGTCCAAGCCAGACAAGTTCTATCGTTCCTGTTGGACCATTTCTTTGTTTTGCAATAATTACTTCTCCAATATTTTTCTTTTCTGTATCAGCGTGATAGTATTCATCACGGTATAAAAACATTACAACGTCAGCATCTTGTTCAATAGCTCCACTTTCTCGTAAATCTGATAACATTGGTCTATGGTCTGAACGAGCTTCACAGGCCCTTGAAAGTTGTGAGAGTGCAACAACTGGGGCATCAACTTCTCTTGCTAGAGCTTTTAGTGAACGAGATATTTCTGATATTTCTTGTTGTCTTGAGTCAGAACGCCCACTTCCACTCATTAATTGAAGGTAATCTATCATAATTAAATCTAATCCTTTTTCCATTTTTAATCGTCTACATTTTGCGCGCATTTCCATTATTGAAATACTTGGTGTGTCGTCAATAAAAATATCTGCTGCTGTCAAATCCGGAATAGCTCTTGCTATTTTATCCCAGTCTTGCGTTTCTAAATTTCCAGTTCGCACCTTTTGTGCATCAACCATAGCATGGGCGCACAACATACGGTTTACTAGTTGGTCTTTTGACATCTCTAGGCTAAAAACTGCTACCTTTTTGTTGTGCGTCATGGCAGCAGTCTGAATAATATTAAGTGCAAAAGCTGTTTTTCCCATAGATGGTCTTGCGGCAATAAGTATAAGGTCACTTGGTTGCATACCTGCTGTTTTGTAATCTAAATCGGTAAATCCTGTAGGCACTCCAGTAACTCCTCCCTTATTTATATGGGCTTGTTCCATTTTATTTATAGACGTTACGATAATTTCATTTATATGTGCAAAATCTTCAGTATGCCTATTTTGAATAACATCAAAAATTTCTTTTTCAGCAAATCCCATTATATCTGGAACTGGTTCGTTTGCTTCAAAACTTTTAGCTGTAATATTTTGGCTTGCCTGAATTAATCTACGCAAGTTGGCTTTATCTTCTACAATCTTAGCATACTGTCTAATATGTGCTGAAGTTGGAACGTTTGCTCCTAATTGGGCAAGATAGGAGATACCCCCTACCTGCTCAATTACTCCATTTTCTTCTAATTTATCCTTTATTGTAACTAAATCTATAGGCTGATTTGTCGTATATAAAGATAAAATTGCTCTAAAAATTTCTTGATGGTCTGGTCTGTAAAAGTCGTTAGGCCTAAGGATTTCACTAGCTATAACAACAGCATCATAATCCATGATAATAGCACCTAATACAGACTGTTCCGCCTCTATATTATGGGGTGGTACTCTCATTGACTGTTGTTCCATAGCTACTCTCCTTTTGGCCTATGCCAAATTTAATTTAAGCGCCAACTGTTTGAACAGTCACATCAGCAGTAACTTTTGGGTGTAACTTAATCCCTACAGTTATCGCCCCCACTGCTTTAATTGGGTTATCTAAATGAATTTTTTTCTTATCAACCTTAACATCAAAAGTTTCTTTAATACTATCTGCAATTTCTTTTGTAGTTACAGAACCAAAAACTTTTCCACCTTCTCCAGTCTTAATTGGAATAGTAACTTTTTTCTCATGGATAGTATCTTTAACACTTAGTGCAAATTCGTACTCCTCTTGAGCTTTTTTATCTTCAGCCTGCTTGCCAAGTTTTCTTTGGTTAAGATTTACAGCGTTTGCCTCAACCGCTAAACCTTTTGGAATTAGAGCGTTATTTGCGTATCCATCTTTTACTTCCAAAATATCGCCTTTTTTACCTACTTTTTTTACATCTTGTGTTAATATAACTTTCATCTTATTCACCTTCCTTAATATGTTTATCAATAGTTTCTTTAAGCTTTACAATAGCATCGTCCATTGTGGTATCTTTTAGTTGAGCGCCTGCAATATTTTTGTGGCCACCTCCACCCAACATTTCCATAATTAGCTGGACATTCATACATTCTCTAGCCCTTGCACTAATTAAAATAGTATCTTTTTGTAGAGTTAAAACAAAGCTACCCTCAATATTTTTGATATTTAAAAGTTCGTCTGCAACTTGAGCTGCAACAAGATTTGCATAATAACTATCTGCCTCTACCGTTGCAATTGCAAGATTTGTTTGATAAATTTGCACCTCTGAAATTGATTTGGCCTTAATTTTGCAAAGTTCCATATCATTTTGAAATAGTAACTGAACACGATTACTATTTGCTCCTGCCCTTCTTAAAAATGCGGCAGCTTCAAAAGTTCTCACTCCAGTTTTGAACACAAAATTTTTTGTATCCATTGTTATTCCAGCAAGTAGAGCATCAGCTTCTAGTGGGGTAAGCTTAATTTTTTCAGAAATATAATTTAAAATCTCAGCAATCATTTCACAAGTTGAAGAAATAAACGGCTCTATATAACTAAGAACAGCATTATCAATATAATCTGTATTTCTTCTGTGATGATCAAAAATCACTATTTTCTTTGCATAATCAACAACTTCAGGTACTTCTAAATAACTTTTTCTATGAGCATCAACAACAACCAACAAAGACTCGGCTTGAATTTTTTGTAAAGCCACCGTTCCTGATATGAAAATTCCTTTATACTCTTCTTGCTCCATTATTCTATCATAAAGTGACTCAATAGCATAGCTAGGAGAATTTAAAATAATATGGGCTTTTTTCCCTATAAATGTTGCCGCACGATACACTCCAATAGCAGCCCCTAAGCAATCCATATCCATATTTCGATGCCCCATAATATACACATCTTCTGAATTTTGAAGCAACTCTTTAAATGCATATGCTTTAAGTCTTGCCTTAACTCGAGTACTTTTTTCAACTTCTTTAGTTTTTCCACCATCAAATGTGTATTTATCGTTATCTTTTATAATTGCTTGGTCTCCTCCACGTGCCAGAGCCAAGTCTAGTGCAATTTTTGCATCTTCTTGAGATTGAACTAAAGTACTTTTATGCGTACCAATACCAATACTAATCGTAATTGGCAAATCATTTTTCATTTGAATTGCCCGAATTTCATCTAAAATCTCAAATTTTTTTTCATTCATAGCAATTAAATCCGTTGCTGTAAAGAAAAAAATGTACTTATCTCTATCATATTTGGTAATTGCTGTGTTGTGTTGCAAAAACCAAGTACTTAATTTTCGGTGAATAACTGCCTCTAACATTGGTTGTTTAAATTCTTCCACCGATTGCATAACCTCATCGATATTATCCACACTCAAATACCCTACAATTGGTTGTTGAGCTTTAACTTGCTTTTTGAGCAAAACTTCCTGTGTTGTATCCAAAAAATAAAATACATATCTTGGTTCAGCCAATGTAACTTTATCATGATAACTTTCTATTACAACATCATAATATTTATCACCAATATTTACACTATACTCCAAAATATCTCCCCTTTTTGGAAAATCTTCTGGTAGCTGTGGAATTAGCATATCAATATTTGTTCCAATTAAATCTTCTTCACAAATTTCATTAATAAATGCATCATTTAACCACCAAATTACTCCATTTTTATCAATAGCTAAAATTGGTAATTTAAAATAAATAAATAAATTTTTTCTGATTTCTGATATTGCTCCTACTTGCATCAATAGTTCATCTTGCATCTTTTTTTCTATAGTATTACATAATTTTGTAAGGTAAACCAATAATACAAACATCACTAAACATAGTTGCCAGCCTATAATTGCGTCAAAATATACTAATATAAAAGATTGCATCATACCTAATAAGACACAAATCTGTACACCTCTTAAAATTCTTCTTGAGTATACGAAAGTTGTGGCATTCTTTTTCATATATTTTACCTTTCTTAAATTTATCTTTACAAAAAATATAAGCTAAATTACTATATCCACTTTACGATAATTAAACATAGTATCTACTACCCCTAAAATTATTAATATTGTTGGGTATAGCATAAAAAGCATTACCCCTGTTGATACACCAAAAAAATAAACTACACTATTAATATTCTTAGTTTTTAATACATGAATTAAAGCACATAATCCAACGAATTGATATAAAATATTTATTAGAAAAAATATATTAAGACCTAACATTGAAGTTATTCCACTCCCTTGAGATAAAATAAACCCTAAAAAAGCTATATATAAACTTATTGGAGATAATTTAAAATTTAGAAGCTCATTCATTTTTGGTAACTTCCATTTATATGCCTTACCAACTAATTTCATATTAAATAAAATAAAAATCGTAATCCAACTACTAGCTACAAAAAGCAAAGTTGGGTAGGCATATTGTATTAATAATTGCTGTGTCTTAATTGTATCTAACAATATATTTACGCTTTCTTGATTGGTTACAAGTGTTGATGTTTCAATAGATTGAACTAGTTGAGCTGTGTAAGTTTCCATCAAAATTAAATATATTTCCACAAGGTCTATCCCCCACATTCTTATGAGAGAAAAATATCCAAACATTCCTCCCCATACACTCAGCGAAGATAAACAACACCAATAAGGAAACGCCAATTCATTTTCAAAGCAATACACAATAGTATATGCAGGTACAAATACTGTAAAGAAGTATATTCCTGTTTCTACAATAGACCTAGAAGACAGCAGTATAAATAACACTATACAACTTTGTGTCAATATATGTGTTTTTAAATCATTTTCATTTTGTAAAGCATAAATAACAAAAGGAATGATTAAAATAGGTATCATAAAAAGAAAAGTTACTGAGTAAACATTTAACGTTCCTAAAATTATATAAAACAATGCCATACAAAAAGTATTTACTAAATATTTTGTTTGCCCATTCATCTGTTATCTCCTCAATTTTTATACCTACTTATTATACCACAATTAGGCAATATGTTACACAATCTATCAATTATTGTTAAAAAAAAAGTGCTACCTCGCAAGGAGATAGCGCTTTTTCTGTATGCTTATTTTACTATAATCCTTATACAAATTAATCTTGAGTATATGGTAAAATTGCAATGTGTCTAGCACGTTTAATCGCTACTGTAAGCTTACGTTGTGCTTTAGCTGAATTTCCAGTAATTCTTCTTGGAAGAATTTTACCTCTTTCAGACATAAATTTTTTAAGCGTATTGATATCTTTATAATTAATTTTTTTGATGTTATCTCCAGCAAATTGATTAATTTTACGTCTTCTACGGTTACGTCTTCTTTGCATCGCCATAGTTTGCTCCTCCTTCATTATAGTGAGTTTTGAAAATTAAAACGGTAAATCGTCATCATCTTCTAATGGTGTTTGTGGAGTAAAACCTGTTGTACTATTAGTTTTTGTAGGGAGGGGTGCATTTATTGGTGACGTTTCTTGTTGGTATGGTTGGAATGAAGCACTATCATTATTAGCGACTCCATTTGCCTGTGCTGATGCCTTACTCTCTGCAAAATGTTGCTCTTCAATAACAACTTTTGGTGTTGTACGTTTAACGTTTTGTTGGTCTGTCCAATTTTCCATTTGCAGTTTTCCAACAACAGAAACCATTTGACCTTTTCTGAAATATTTACTAGCAAACTCACCAGCTTTACCAAACGCTACACATTCAATAAAATCTACATCTGGCTCACCTTGTTTTGCAAACTGTCTTCTAACAGCAAGAGCATATCTTGTAACTGCAACAGGCTCTGCCGATTGTGAGTATCTAATTTCTGGGTCTCTTGTTAAACGTCCCATTAAAATAATTTTATTCATAAAAACTTTTCCTCCTTACCCCTACTAACTATATAGAGGTTTTACTTTTCATCTAAACGCACGATTAAATAACGAAGTACACTTTCTGTAATTCTTAATCTGCTCTCAACTTCAGCTGGCGTTGATGGCTCTGCATTGAAGTGGATAAAGTAATAAAAACCTTCTCTATGCTTATCAATTTTTTTGATTTCATAAGCAAGTTTTCTTTTACCCCAATCATCAACGTTTGTAATTTCACCACCGAAACGAACGATAAGTTCTTTCACCTTTTCAAGTTGTGCTAATTTTTCTTCTTCACCTAATGAAGCAACTAATACTAATGCTAATTCATAATTTTTCATTCTGACACCTCCTTCTGGACTTTGGCCCTATTATTAGAAATAGAGCAAGGATATTTACAAGATAGAATAATAACATAAACTGACACAAAATGCAACCCTTTTATTTACAAAAAAGTTTATCAAAGCACTTTATGTACTTTCATTTTTACGTTTTTTTCAAATTTTGCACGCCCTAACATAATAATATGTTGGCAGTTGTTACATCTTATTTTAAAATCTGCACCAATACGTATTACTTCCCATTCATTTGAACCACATGGGTGTGGCTTTTTCATCTGTACTACATCACCAATATTGTACATTTGCACACTCTCCTTATTGAATGATTGCCATGTTTTAATCGTCTTATACACTTTCAAAAAAATTTTTTAAAAAATATTTTAATTAAATTTTGGAACTCTTGGAAGTGGTTTTCCTTCTGGAATTTTTAAGATACACTGATAGTAAACTGTACTATGCCACTCACCCAACTTATATCCAATATTTTCAAGAGTTGCATTTTTTTTAAAATTTAATTTTTCATGAAAACTAATACTTTCTTGATTAGTTGAGCTAATTAATGCAAACACACTATAAATATTTTGCTTCTTCAACTGCTCCAAAAGCTCCTTATACAGTGCTGTCCCTGCTCCTTTTCCCTTATAATCAATATCCATATAAATTGAAGAAATTACCGACCAACTATAGGCCTGACGCTCTCCAAATTGCACAGCATAAGCATACCCAACTACTTTTCCATCAACTTTACATACTATATAGGGGTGACCCGTTGACTTAACTTTTAACACTCTACCTCTAAAATCTTCCAAAGTCGGAATTTCTGTTTCAAAAGTAATTGCTGTATTTAACACATAATAACTATAAATTTTTAACACTTGTTCAATATCATCATCTTGAATAAATTGAATTTCCATCTTAATTTCCTTTCTCTAATGTAATTAATCCTGCATAGTTTCCTATTATAACATAGATTTTTCTAAAGAGGATAATATAATTTTGTTATAGACTTAATAATTTTATATTATAGTTCTAAAATGATAGTTAACAATAATATAAATTTGTTAAGTCTAAATATGTTGTATATTTTGATTTATTTTTATTGCAAATGTGGTATAATAACCATCATACAAAGTTGAACAAAAAATAACATTAGTAGAGTAGGAGAAAAAAATGGTTAACCCAGAAGGTAATGGTTTAGTCGGGGAAAGTCGAGATGGATTTGGCAAAGGAAAGCTTGGACCAGCTCAAGTTTTAGTTGTAGGTTTTATTGCTGTTATTTTAATAGGGACAGGCCTCCTTATGCTACCAATTAGCACTCATTCCCCCTATGGAACATCGTTTATTGATGCTTTATTTACAGCAACTTCAGCAGTTTGTGTGACAGGACTCGTTGTAGTTAACACCCTTGAACACTGGACTATATTTGGAAAAATAATAATATTAATCTGTATTCAAATCGGTGGTCTTGGATTTATGACATTAGTTAGTATGACATTTATATTGTTAGGCAGAAGAATAACTTTAAAGAACCGTCTAGTTATGCAAGAGGCACTAAATTTCAAAACTCCAGCAGGAGTAATTCGTTTTACTAAAACAATTTTAAAATTAACTTTGTTAATAGAAGCAATTGGAGCATTATTACTAAGCTTAGTTTTTGTGCCACAATTTGGTCTATTAGATGGAATTGGAGTAGCTATTTTTCACTCAGTTTCAGCATTTTGTAACGCAGGTTTTGATATAATTGGGCCAAGCAGTCTAACAGATTATGTTGATAATCCTATAGTAAATATTACTATAATGATTTTAATTGTAGCAGGTGGACTTGGTTATACTGTATGGATTGATAGCTATGAGGTTTTAAAACTAAAATTAAAATCTCCAGATCATTTTACTTGGAAACAAGCATTTTACAAGCTAGCTCTACATACAAAACTTGTATGGATTTTAACAGGGTTATTAATATTTGGTGGTTTTTTATTTTTATATTTAGTTGAACACAATAATCCACATACGCTTGGAAATCTTTCTTTTTCAGGGAAAATTTATGCAGCAATGTTTCAATCAATATCGCCTCGTACAGCAGGATTTAATACAATTCCTCTTGACGAACTAAAAGAAGCTTCACAAGCGTTAATAATTGGACTTATGTTCATCGGAGGTTCGCCAGCAGGTACAGCAGGTGGGGTTAAAACAGTTACAATCGGCATATTATTATTGTGTGGAATTTCTGTAATCCAAGGAAATACTGAAACTGTAGTATTTAGAAAAACTATCGCAATTGATAGTATTTTAAGAGCTTTAACAGTAATAATTATCGCTATGGTTATTGTGAGTAGTTCGCTTATGATTTTAACATTAACAGAAAGTGGCACTTTTATGGAAATACTTTTTGAAACCGTATCTGCATTTGGAACAGCTGGGCTAACACTTGGGATTACATCTAGCCTATCAGCTGTTGGTAAAATAATTATAATTTGCTTAATGTTTATAGGACGAGTAGGCCTTATTACAATTGGTGTAGCCCTTATGATTAAGCAAGGAAAAAACACTTTAGGAATTCGTTATCCTGAAGAGAAAATTTTAGTGGGTTAAATAAGGGAGGCTTAAAAATGAGAACAAAACAATTTGTAGTATGTGGGCTTGGAAGATTTGGAACAAGCATTGCTCTAACACTTGCTGATGCTGGGTATGAAGTTATGGTTATCGATCGTTCTGAAGATAAAATTCAAGATATTTCAACGATTGTAACCCATGCTGTACAAGCTGATTCTACTGACATGGAAATTATGCGTTCATTAGGTATGCGAAATTTTGATGTTGGAATTGTTGCTATTGGAAAAGATATTCAATCTAGCATTATGACAACATTATTACTAAAAGAGCTTGGTATTCCACACGTTGTGGCAAAAGCTACAAGCAATTTACATGAACGAGTTTTGCAAAAAATTGGTGCAGATAGAATTATTTTACCAGAACAAGATATGGGAATTCGTATTGCAACAAACTTAATCGCTGGTAATATTTTAGACTACATTCAACTTTCATCAGACTTTTCAATTGTAGAAGTCCCAATTTTGGAAGATTGGAGAGATAGAACAATTAAAGATGTTGACACACGTAAAAAATATGGTATAAATATTATAGCTGTTCAGCGCAAAGGTCAAATAAATATTTCTCCAACGCCTGATTATGTGATGAAGAGTGGCGATATTTTAATCGTTATTGGGTCAAATAAAAAGTTACAATTATTAGAAGGAAGAAGATATGCAAGATAAAATTATTAATAGTGCTAAAAATCCTATAATTGCTGAGGTTATCGCACTTCAAAAGAAAAAATCAACTCGTAATGAAAAAGGGCTATTTGTAGTTGAAGGGTTGCGTGCTGTAAAAGAAGTTTGCGAAGATGATGTGCGATATTTTATAGCTACAAACAACATTTGCAAAGCTGATTTTACTACAAATACTCAATGGATTGAAGTATCAGACGAAGTTTTTAAAACAATTAGTGATACAAAAACTCCCCAAGGAATTTTGGCTGTTGTACAACAAAAAAATTTTACATTACAAAATTTAACTCAAGCTCAAAATTCGTTTTATTTAGTTTTGGAAAATATCCAAGACCCAGGAAACTTGGGAACAGTAATTAGAACAGCGTATAGTTTTGGAGTAGATGCAATTTTTATTACAAAAGGCTCTGCAGATATTTATTCTCCAAAAGTTGTACGCTCTACTATGGGAGCTTTGTGGAATACTAAAATTATTTCAAATTTAGAGATAAGTGAAATTTTTGATTGGCTAAATCAACATAATATTTCAACTTATGCTACCGATTTAACAAATTCTAATCCAATTTATGATGTAGATTTTACCGAAAAAGTAGCCCTTATAATAGGAAATGAAGCAAACGGTATTTCGCAAGAAACTAGGGATTTAGCAACCTTTAAAGTAAAAATTCCAATGGTTGGAGGCGAATCATTAAACGCCTCAATAGCAACTGGAATTTGTTTATATGAAATTATGAAACAACGTGCCAAAATATTATAAATTAATATAAGATTTGATAGATAGAGAGGATTTTTCCTCTCTATTTTTGTATTCTCTATCTAGTTTCCTCTTGTATCTAATTAAATAAGCTGATATACTTAATTAAAATAAGTTCCCTTATGGGGATTTTTTTGTAGTAAAAAGGCGACTAAAATATTAACAAAGAAGGTGGAGATTATAGGAATAATAGAAATGCTAGTTTTCATAATAGGAATAATATTAGCATTTATTGCTGGTGTCTTTTATAGAAAAAATATTGCTGAAGCTAAAATTGGTTCGGCAGAAACCGAAGCACAAAGAGTAATAGATGATGCTATAAAGACAGGCGAAGCTAAAAAACGTGAAATTTTATTGGAAGCTAAAGAAGAAAATATTAAACTTAAAAATGAAACTGAACAAGAAGCAAGACAACGTAGAAGTGAAATTCAGCAACTTGAAACTCGATTGTTAAAAAAAGAAGAGACGCTTGATAAAAGAGCCTTTGGACTTGAGCAAAAAGAAGAACAGGCTCAACAAAAACTTGATAAAATCGAAAAAACTAAACTTAACATTGAAGCAATTGAGGCCGAGCAATCACTAGAATTAGAACGTGTAGCTGGGCTTAGTGCTGAGCAGGCTAAAGAAATATTATTATCAACAATTGATGAAGAGTTAAAATATGAGTCAGCTGTTCTTATCAAAGAAGTTGAAGCTCAAACTAAACTAGAAGCCGATAAAAAAGCTCGTGATATTTTGACAATTGCAATTCAAAAATGTGCGGCTGATCATGTTGTAGATAGTACAGTTTCTGTTGTTTCTCTTCCAAACGATGAGATGAAAGGGCGTATTATTGGGCGTGAAGGACGTAACATACGTACATTAGAAACGCTTACTGGAATTGATTTAATAATTGATGATACACCTGAAGCTGTTATTTTATCAGGGTTTGACCCAATAAGAAGAGAAATTGCTCGTATTGCATTAGAAAAACTTATTTTAGATGGTCGTATTCACCCTGCAAGAATTGAAGAAATGGTTGAAAAAGCTCGTAAAGAAATTGAAGTTATTATCCGTGAAGAAGGGGAGTCAGCAACTTTTGAAACTGGAGTTCACGGTCTTCACCCAGAGATAATTAGACTTTTAGGAAAAATGAAGTTTAGAACAAGTTATGGGCAAAATGTTCTTCGACACTCAATTGAAGTTGCAAATTTAGCAGGGCTTATAGCTGGAGAATTGGGTCTTGATATTCGCCTCGCCAAAAGAGCTGGTTTACTTCATGATATCGGAAAAGCAATTGACCACGATCAAGAAGGTTCTCACGTTACAATAGGTTCTGAACTATGCCGTAAATATGGTGAAAATGAAATTGTTATAAATTCCGTAGAGTCGCACCACGGAGATGTTGAGCCAACTCATGCCATTAGTGTTATTGTGCAAGCAGCCGACACAATTTCAGCAGCTAGACCAGGAGCTAGACGTGAAACTATTGAAACATACATCAAACGTCTTCAAAAACTTGAAGAAATTGCAACGTCTTTTGAAGGGGTTGAGAAATCATTTGCAATTCAAGCAGGAAGAGAAATTAGAATTATGGTAGTTCCTGAGCAAATTAATGATAATGGATTGGCACTTTTAGCAAGAGATGTAACTAAGCAAATTGAAAAAGACCTTGAATATCCAGGGCAAATTAAAGTTAGCATCATACGTGAAACACGTGCTACAGAATATGCAAAATAGAAAGAAAGCCTCGATTTTTGGGGCTTTTTTTAGAATAAATTTTAGGAGATGATATTTTGAAAATATTACACACAAGTGATTGGCACTTAGGTAAAAAATTAGATGGATTTAGCAGGCAAGATGAGCAACAACTTTTTTTGCAAGATTTTGTGAAAATTGTACAACAAAATGATATTGATTTAGTAATTATTGCTGGAGATGTTTATGATACTTCTACCCCTCCAGCTTTTGCCGAAAAAATGTTTTATGATACTTTGAAACAAATTTCTAACAATGGTAAAACTTTGACTTTAGTAATAGCAGGAAATCATGATAGCCCTGAGCGACTTACTTCAGCAACTCCACTAGCTATGGAACATGGTATAATTATGATCGGAACTCCAAAAACCGTTGTACCTATTGGAAATTATGGAAACCATCAACTATTAAATTCTGGAGAAGGCTTTATTGAAATCAAAATTAACGATGAAAATGCAATTATTTTAACTGTTCCATATCCAAGCGAAAAACGATTAAACGAAATTTTATATGAAGAAATGACCTCTGAAAATGACCAAAAACAATCGTATACAGATAGAATTAAGGAGTTATTCTCTACACTTGAGGATAATTATAGAGATGACACTATAAATTTAGCTGTTTCTCATCTTTTTGCAATGGGGAGTGAGGAAGGAGGTTCAGAAAGAAGTATTCAGTTAGGAGGAAGCTACATTGTAGATGGCAAATGTTTACCTCAAAATGCACAATATATTGCTCTAGGACACGTTCATAAACCTCAAATTGTGCCTTCTACCAACAAAAAAGCGAGATATTGTGGTTCACCACTTCATTATAACAAAAAGGAAATTAGCTACGAAAAAAAATGTTTCTTAGTAGAAATTGCTCCAAATACAGATGCTCAAATTACAGAAATTCCTCTAAAAGTGTACAAGCCAATAGAAATTTGGCGATGTGTTGGAATAGATGATGCCATCAATAAATGTAGTGAAAATGCACAAAAAGATTGTTGGGTTTACTTAGAAATTGAAACTGATGAGTATATTTCTGAACAACAAATTAAAAATTTAAAATCTATCAAAAAAGATATTGTTGAGATTGCTCCTATAATTAAAAATCAAACTTATACTTCAAATTTAACTCAACAAGAAAAGGATCAACTTAGTTTTGAGGAACTTTTTTGTGAATTTTACAAAGTTCAACGAAGTGTAGAGCCAACTAACGAACTCAAAAATTTATTTTTAGAAATAATGGAGATGGACAATGAAACCAATTAGATTAACAATTCAAGGATTAAATAGCTTTATTGAGGAACAAACTATTGATTTTACAACGCTTAGCCAAAATGGATTATTTGGAATTTTTGGCCCTACAGGTAGTGGAAAATCAACAATTTTAGATGGCATAACGCTTGCCTTATATAATGAAACACCAAGAGGAACGAAAAATTTTATCAATACCCAAAGTCCCTCTGCAAATATTATATTTGAATTTCAAATTTCAGGAGCAACCCCTAAACTGTACAAAGTTCAACGAGAGTTCAAATATAATAAATCAGGTAATGCTCAGGCTGGCAAGTGCAAAATTGTTGAATATATTGTAGATGAAGAAGTAGTTTTGGCTGATAAATCAACGACTGTAACCAAAATTTGCAAAGAACTTGTGGGGTTAGAATGTGATGATTTTACTAGAACTGTAGTTTTACCTCAGGGTAAATTTAGCGAATTTTTAACTTTAACGGGTAATGACAGAAACAAAATGTTAGAACGACTTTTTCATTTACAACAATATGGAGATAATCTTACAGATAAATTAAAAATGATTTCCGATGAACAAAAAGTGTTATGCTCAACTTTAGACGGAGAACTAAAAACTTATGCTGGGGTTACGGCTGAAGCTGTGGAAGAAGTTTCACAAAATGTAAAGGCAAAACAAAAACAGTTTGATGAACTCAAAATATCATATGACAAGTTAATTTTAGAATTTGAAAACGCAAAGACTATGTGGGATTTGCAACAAAATCTACAAAATTGCTTACAAATTTTTGAAAGTTTATCAAAGCAAAGAGAGGACATTAAATATTCTCAAAAGGTAATTTTATTTGCCAAAAAAGTTTTACCAACTGCAGAAGCAGTGGATAAGGTTCGTAAACAACAGTCTAAAATTAATGATACTAAAGAAAGCATTGAGGTTATACAAAAAAACCGTGAGTCTATAAAAGAAAGCCTAGATAATATTAGCCTTGAGTGGAATAAATATTTTTCTATGAAAGAGGAGAAAATTCCACAATTATTAGAGAGCCACACTAATTTAAACTCTATTCAAAAATTATATGATGAAACTTTAAAAGACAAGGAAAACTTGAAATCAAAAAATGAGCAACAACAAAATATTTCTACCAAACTTCAAACTTTTAAAACACGCTTAGAAAACTCAATTCCTGTTATTGAAAACAAAAAACTTGAAATTAAGCAAATAGAAGAAAATATTACAGCTCTTGAAGTTAATCCAACTTTTGAAGTCCAAGTGGATAAAGGCGCTAAGCTTACTGAAGATATTAAGAATATTAAAGCTCACATCGAAGAACTTATAGAGAATTTTAATGCAAATCATGCAAAGCTTAAAAAACTTGATGAACAAAAAATTACTCTTGAAAAAACTCAATCTATGCAAAAACAAAAAATCTCTTTGATTAATGAGCAATTGGAAAAAGGAGTTGCGCCTATTACAGAAGATGAGCTGAAACAAAAGGAAATCGAGCTTAGTAAATTGGAGCAACAATTCCAAACTTTAACTGATACAACTAAACAACTTAATGACCTTAAGGATAATATTCGCAAATTAAATTTGGAACATGAACAACTTTTATCATCTGTGCAACAATATTCTTCGGAGCTACAAGAAGCTAAAAACCAACTGAAAGCTTTGGAAATCGAAAGTTTATCTAATCAGTTACGCCAAAATTTAATTGAGGGTGAGCCATGTAGCGTTTGTGGTTCTGTGCATCATAATGTAGATTATAATTTTAAATTTGATATTACTCAACTTAATCAAGCTGAAAATAAAGTTGAAGAACTTACCAAACTTTTGGAAACTGAAAATAAAAAGCTGGCTCAATGTGAAGCCCAACTAAAAGTTAATTTAGATATCAAGCAAAATTTAGCTAATTCTCAAAAAAATTCACCTCAAATTACTGACTGCTATTTAAAGGAAGAAACTAATACAATTTTAGATTTACAAGATAAATTGAAAAATTTTAACTCTACTCAACAAAATTTATCTGCCAATTTGGAAGCTGAAAAAGAAGCCCATAATTTAACACAATTAGAACTTAGTACTACAAATGCTAACTGGGAAATTACTCGAGAAAATGTGAAAAATTATAAGCAACTTAGAAGGGAGCAAGAAGTTAATCTGAGTAATTTAGAAATTAAACTTCAGGAATTATCAAATTTAACTAATGTTGAAGATTTCAATAAAATAAAAAATGAATTGACTAATCAAAAGGAACAATCTCATGAGCTAAAAACGATACTTTCTGAACAAAAATCTAAGTTACAAATTTGTGAAAATTTGGCTAAAACTTTGACTGAAGACTATAATTCGTCTACACAAGATGATATTAAAATTACTGCTGAAATTCAAACTTTGGAGGCTCAACTTGCAATTAAAAATCAAAAAATCCATAGTCAAATTGAAAATCCAGATACAATTCAGGAGCAACTTATTAATTTAGAAAATCAAATTAATGAAATTAATTCTAATTTTAAAAGGTTCGATGAGCAAAAAAATATACTAACAAATAAATTCCACGACATAGATAAAAATTATAAAGTTTCAGTTAGTACCCTCCAACAGTTAATGGAACAACAAAAACTTTTGGAAGAAACTAAAAATCGTTTATTTATTGAACATCAGTATATTATTGACGAACAAGTAGATTTAGATCATATTGCTATAAATTGTATTACTCCTGAGGAATTAGAAAATCTTATATCTGAGTGTGAAACATTTGTAAAAGAAGATAATGCTAGACAAGCTATAATTTCTGATTTACAAAATAAGATTGGAAATAATACTTTGACTGAAACAGAATGGAACGCTATTACCGAACACAAATTAGAGAAGGAACGCCTACTTGAAACTACAAAAGAGGAACTTATACATCTTAACCAAAATTTTTCTAGAATTTCGGCTGATTATGAAAAACTAAAGATTAAACTTACCGAACACAAAGAAATTTTGGATAAACAAAGTTTGCTTGAAGATTTAAGTAAGCTCCTAAAAGGTAAAAAATTTGTAGAGTTCATGGCTGTGCAACGCCTAAAATATATTTCTATCGAAGCTTCAAGCCGACTCATGAGCATTACAAACGGTCAATATGCCCTAGAAATTAAAGATAATGGCAATTTTATCATTCGTGATTACAAAAATGGAGGGGTTGAGCGTGAAGTTTCAACGTTATCTGGAGGTGAAATTTTTATTACATCTTTAGCACTGGCACTCTCATTATCTGCCGAAATCCAATTAAAAGGTAGTTCCCCACTAGAATTATTCTTCTTAGATGAAGGATTTGGAACGCTAGATGAAAATTTACTAGAGGTTGTTATTGGTTCTCTCGAAAAATTACACCATGAGAAATTAAAAGTTGGGATTATTAGCCACGTTGAAGCTATAAAAGAGCGTGTCCCTGTTAAATTATTGATTGCTCCTGCAAAATCTGGAGAAGGTGGAAGCAAAGTTAAAATTGAATACTCATAAAAAAAGCACCCAAATATATATGGGTGCTTTTTTTACTGTGGAGTTAACATTGATATAAATTTTTCCTCTGGTGTAACAGAAATAGTTTTAAAATTGTTATAAATAACCATTCCTGGCTTTGCATTTGGAATTTTCTTAACATTTTTGCGCAATGTATAATCAATCGGCACATGGCTAGACTGCTTTCCACTACTAAAATAACTAGCAAGATATGCCCCTTCCAAAATATCTTGGTCACTAATTTCATATTGATGAGGCACTTTTATAATTACGTGTGAACCAGGACCATCTTTTATGTGTAACCAAAGGTCGTTAGACTTAGCAAATTTCATCGTTAACGTATCATTTTGAAAATTATTCTTCCCAACATATACATCAAGCCCAGAAGTAGTTTTAAATTGCATATATGGGTGGGTATTTTTGGGGACTTTTTTTGGGTGTTTTGCACGACGTTTCATATATCCCATCTCAATCAATTCTTGACGAAGCTCCAAAATATCCCCTTCTGATTGTAACATATCCAATGAAATTAATACCGATTGCAAATATTTAACGTCTTCTTCAATAATTTCAAGTTGTTCAGTGGCTGCTACAAAAGTTCTCTTTGATTTATTATAAACTTTGAAGTATTTTTGGGCATTTTCGATAGCCGTTTTGTCTGGGTCAAGAGGAATTGTAATATCTTCATAAGGTTCAGTGTAATAATTCATCGTAGTAAAACTTTCTGCTCTAGGGGGTACACTATGCGAATATGAAGTTAATAATTCTCCATAAATTTTGTACAATTCGCTAGAACTACTATCCTCAATCGCCTTTTCTTGTAGCACTTTTTTACGTAAAGCTCGCTCTATATAAGTTTGTACTAATTTTTTAATATCCGATGTTTTTTGACCAATGTTAAATCTTTGATTTTTCTTATGCGTAAACTGCTCTATAATTTCACTCATCGACTCCGAAAATTGAGGGGTATATGCCTTGTAAGTATCCAGTGGGTAGGCGTAACATTCAACTGGAATTTCACTTTCATTTACGTATAATACAGGTTGGTGTGGAGCATTCATTACTTCGGTAAAACTTTTGAACAAAGTATTTAATTGCTCATTTGTCAATTTAGATGCAATAAATTCACCGTCTAGTTCAGACTTTATACAAATTTCATGTGCAATCATAGGACTGAGTCCATTATAAGACAAATATAAACTTTTATATACTGGTGCATCATGTTTTGCAATCTGACCTGAAAACTCTGCAAAATCAGTGGTTGTTGGATTTAATTTTAGTTGATTAGGTGGATAATTGTATTGATGACTTGGCAAAACTGTACGAATACTACTTTTATCCCTAGATATATGTTTGATACTATCTAAAATAATTTCTTTTCCATCTTTATTAAAATGTGTAAAAATTAGATTACTATGGCGACCCATAATTTCCAAAATTAACTTTTTATTTTCCTTATCACCCAAATCATTTGTAGCTTCAATATGAATTTCTACAATACGTTCAAAATTTGGTTGAGTAATATCCAAAATTTTACCACTACTCAAATGTTTACGCAGGAGCATACAAAACATAGGAGGTGTGGCATTTGTATTTTTGGTAAGAGTTGAAATATGCACCCTAGGATAAGAACTATTTGCATTCAAAAGTAATTTATAGGCCTTTCTATTGTTTCGGACTGAAATTAATAGCTCCTCTTTTTCTGGTTGATAAATTTTATCAATTCTACCACCAATAAGTTCCTTTTTTAATTCTAAAATAATATGCGAAAGCACAACTCCATCTAACATGAAATCTCTCCTTTTTAAATAAATTTATATATTATTTTAGCAAATTAATTAGTAAAAGTCCATAAAAAGGCTATATTATTATATTCAATTTGCTCTATAAGCTCCACTTCAAAAATAATATCTTGTAAAATATCTTCCTTATCTATATTATTTTTTCCTTCCAATCAAATGTTTTTCATATTATAACTTATTATTAAATATATCCAATAAAAGCAACTAATAATCATACAAAAACAAAAAAACTTGACCTCTGCATACTACAGAAAATCAAGTTTTAGTTTATTAATTACAACCACTATCTTGCTTTGATGGGCAGGCAAAACACCCTCCACCACAGCCCCCACTTTGGTTTTGGCTTTGTTTTTGTCGTTCTTCTTCTAATTTTTTCTTTTTATGAGCTGAATAAGCTACAAACCCTACTGCTCCTACAATTATCAAAATTATAATTAAGTTTCCCATAATTTGCCCCTTTCAATATTATGAAGCTACTGGCAAAGTTCCTTCTGGTTTTTCACTTCTTCTAGTCAGTTTTACAAATACCAACGCTTCTAGTGCTAAAATTATTATTGCTATAATAAATCCATCGGCAAATTTTCCTGTTGTTATTAGAGTTCCAACTTGATTGACAATCATTGCCAAAGTATATCCCGTTACAAACTGAAATCCAAGACCAATTCTTAACCATCTTTTACTTTCCATCTCTGCGTTCATTGCTCCTATTGCTGCAAAACAAGGTGGTGTAAACAAATTAAACAACATAAATGCAAATGCTGATACTGGTGTAAAAACTCCAAACAATGGACTATTTACCGAATGTAAAAAATCTTCTGATGTAGCAAACATAACAGCCAAACTTGCCACAACATTTTCTTTTGCAATAAACCCTGTAACCGTTGACGCTGTAAGTTGCCAACCTGCCATGCCTAGAGGAATAAATAACGGAGCAAATAACCCTCCAATTGTTGCAAGCATACTCAAATCAGCATCATCTACTACATTAAACGAAAAATCATAGCTTTGTAGTAACCAAACTAACGTATTACAAAGTAAAATAATTGTTCCAGCTTTTACGATGAAGTGTTTAGATTTGTGAAGCATATTTTTTACTGCATTTTTAATGCTAGGTACTTTATATTCTGCTAGTTCAATAATAAATAGTGAATTATTATTTTCAATTCCATAAATTTTCTTTAATATTAATCCTACACAAACGATAACTCCTATCGAAATTATATAAATACTAGGAGCAACCCAACTAGAATTTGGGAAAAATACTGTCGCAAATAAAGCGATAATCGGCAATTTAGCACCACAAGGTACAAACGGAGTTAATATACTTGCCATACGTCTTTCGTGTTCATTTTCAATTGTACGAGTAGCCATAATTCCTGGGATTGCGCACCCAGACCCAACTACCATAGGAATAATCGACTTTCCAGAAAGCCCAATTTTTTTGAAATATCTATCCATAACGACTGCAACTCTTGCCATATATCCACAGTCCTCAAGTAGTGAAAGGCAGAAAAATAGCACCATTATTAGAGGAAGAAACCCTAAAATTGCTCCTACCCCACCAATCATACCTTCAATTAATAAATCTTGCAAAAATGGATTAGTGTTTAAGCTTTCAAAAAATCCTTCTGCCATATCTGGGATAATTTCTCCAAATAATTCTTCATTTACATACTCCGATAAAAATCCTCCAAGACCAGATTGAGAAAACCAATATACACCCCACATGATAACAAAGAAAATAGGTAGACCCCAAACTTTGTGAGCTACAATTTCATCAATTTTATCAGATGTCGTTTTTTCCTTAGATAAAACTTGTTTAACTTCGCAATTTTTAACAATTTCTGAAATAATCTCAAAACGTTTTTTATTTAACTCGGTTTCTTGCTCCTTTGAAGAAACTTCTTGCAACAGGTCGTTGGAAACAGGCTTTTGAACAGCTCCCTCAGACACAAGTTTAATGGCAGTTTTTGTTAAAGCTTTTAGCCCCTTCTCCTCAAGTGCCGAAATCTGAACAACTTTAGCCCCCAAACTTTCTGCAAGCTTTACATTATTAATAGAAATTTCCTTTTTTTCGAGCAAATCATTTTTATTAAGAGCCACAACAATCGGAATATTTAATTCCAAAAGTTGAGTTGTAAAAAATAAGCTCCTGCTCAAATTTGTACTATCAATAATATTAATAATTACATCAGGATTTTCATTTTTTACAAATTCATTCGTAATAGCCTCTTCATTTGTGTAGGCCGAAATTGAATATGCTCCTGGTAAATCCACAATTTGAACATCTTCATTATTATGAGAATATGTATCCTTTAAATTTGCCACTCTTTTTTCAACGGTAACCCCTGCCCAGTTCCCTACTTGTGCAAGTTCACCAGTTAAGGCGTTATAAAGAGTCGTTTTTCCACTATTAGGGTTACCTGCTAGTGCGATTTTCATAAAATTTCCTCCTAAAAATTAGTCATATAAAAATATACTTTGTGCAACTTGTAAATCTATGGCGTATCGTCCATCTTTTATATTTACTATAATATTGCTCCCAAGATTAGATATTACTGTAATTTCTTCATCTTCAAAACAACCTAATGTAAATAGAAAATCTTTTATTTTTTCACCCCCCTCAATTTTTTCAATAATATAAGTTGAGTTAACGTGTGCATCTAATAAAGTCATTTGTTTTTCCTCTCATTGATAATTATTATTAAAATTATAGTACCATGTAATAAATGTAGTGTCAATTGATATTAATTTTCTTTATTAATACGCTAAAGTATTTTCTCAAAATATATCTAAACTTAAACTTATATATCAATATTTTATGTGCAACTTTAAAAATTGTACAATCATTTATATGTTACATATTGAAAATTATTTACAAGTTAAATTTATAACAACTCTAATAATCCAACACTAATTAATAAAGTTTGTATAACATATGAAATTTTATTGGGACTTTAACTTTGTAAGGCATTTTTTTTCAATTAAGCGGACAGAAAAGTTAGATTATCACGATTTCTGGATTTTGCTTTTTTGAATTAGTAATAAAAAACTGGGACTTTAACTTTGTAAGACGTTTTTTTCAATTAAGTGGACAGAAAAGTAACATTATCACGATTTCTGGATTTTGCTTTTTTGGGTTGCACAAAAAAAGACTGCAAACTTTTGTTTACAGCCTCAAAAACTTAAATATATTTTTTTACAAACTTTTCTATACGTACAAGTGCTTCTTTGATTTCTTCTATAGAATATGCATAGGAGCAACGTATAAACCCTTCTCCACTTTCTCCAAATGCATTGCCTGGAACTACTGCCACTTTTTCTTCCATCAACAATTTTTCGCAAAACTCAACACTGCTAAGCCCTGTTTTTTGGATTGATGGAAAAACATAAAATGCCCCTTCTGGCTCAAAACATGATAGACCCATTTTTCTAAAGCCATTTACCATAATTTTTCTTCTGGCATCATAGGCGTTTCTCATCTCCAAAACATCATTGTCACCATTTTTTAGGGCCTCAATTCCTGCATATTGGCTAGTTGTAGGCGCACACATTAATACATATTGATGCATCTTTGTCATTGCAGAAATTATAACTTCTGGTCCAACGGCATATCCCAAACGCCACCCAGTCATTGCGTATGCTTTTGAAAATCCACTCAAAATAACTGTTCTTTCATACATATCTTCTAGGTTGGCAATTGAAATATGAGTTTTGCCATAAGTTAATTCTGCGTAAATCTCATCTGATAATACAATTAAATCGTGCTTTTTGATAATAGGAATTAATTTTTCTAAGTCCTCTTTTGTCATAATTGCTCCTGTTGGATTGTTTGGATATGGCAAAATTAGAATTTTAGATTTTGGGGTAATTGCTGCTTCAAGTTGTTCAGGTTGTAATTTAAAGTTATGCTCTTCGTTTGTATCTATAGCTATTGGGACTCCTCCAGCAAAAATTGTGCATGGCATATAAGCTACAAATGAAGGCTCTGGAATTAAAACTTCTTCTCCATATTCAAGAAGCGTTCTTAAAGCTATGTCTATTCCTTCGCTTCCTCCAACAGTTACCAAAGTTTGAGTTAATGGTTCGTAGTCTAAATTAAATTTACGGTTCATATAATTAGAAACTTCTTTTCGTAAATTTGGCATTCCTGCGTTTGCAGAATAAATAGTTTTACCTTGCTCTAGCGAATAAATTCCTTCTTCTCGTATATGCCATGGTGTATCAAAGTCAGGCTCACCAACGCCTAGAGAGATTGCTCCTTCCATCTCAGAAACAACATCAAAAAACTTTCTAATACCTGATGGTGGAATATCTCGTACCTTTTTTGCAATTTTATTTTCAAGACTCATAGTGTAATCATAACCCTTTCATCTTTTTTCTGTTTCTCAAATATTACACCATAATCTTTATATTTATTAAGAACAAAATGTGTAGCAGTACTCAAAACTGAGTCAAGTGTAGCTAACTTTTGAGATACAAACATGGCCACTTCTTTCATAGAGCTACCTTCAACAATTACTGTTAAATCAAACCCTCCAGACATCAAATACACTGCTTTAACTTCGTTAAAATGATAAATTCTGCGTGCAATTTTATCAAAGCCTTCTCCTCTTTGTGGTGTAACTTTTACTTCAATTAAGGCACGAACTAGCTCCTTATCATCAACTTTATCCCAGTTAATTAACGTTTTATATCCACAAATTACCTGACGTTTTTCTAAATCTGCAATTATTTCCTCAACTTCATTTTTAGATAACTCTGTAATTATTGCAAGGTCTTCAACAGAGTAACGGCTATTTTCTTCTAATAATTCCAAAATTTTTCGTTCCATCACATCTAGCTCCTTCATATCAAATTTAATTTAACTATACCACAAAATAACACACAAAAAAAGATTAAAATAAGCAATTGCCTACCTTAATCTTAAGAAAATTTAATTTTGTTCATGTTAATTGTTGGACTTCTTTCCTTTTAATATACGTTGCAAAATAGAAGCCTTACTTTCCTCAGCCACTTTTTGTTGGTATGCCAAAGCCTCTTGTTGAGTACGCTGAATTTCCATCATAGTATAATCTAGTTTTTCAAAATACTCCTCATTTTTCTTATTTTGCTCAATTACATCTTGTCTTATGTCAGTAACTTGCTCCATCACCATGCCTTCTAATTGTGGAGTTAGCTCATGTAATACTTCTTTCGCCACAATTTCCGTAACTTCAACGCTTATTTTCTCCTGAATATTGGCAAATTCATCACGTACAGTTTGTGCAATTATGTTTTGGATAACTTCGATTAATGGTTCTCCCTCCTGAAGTTGAGTGGAATTTGAATAATTAGTAAGTGGGATAATATTTGTTGTTCCATCAGCTGTAGAAAAATTCTCTACAATAGGAATTTCCTTTTCGGGCTTTGACTTTACAATATCTTTGATTGTATTTTTGATAGCTTTTAGCTCCAGACCGCCATCTCTCAACTCTTGTATAAACTTTAACATTTCTAAGTTTTCCATGGTATACATACGATACCCCTGTTCATTTCTCAAAATATTAAGCCCAAGTTCTCTCTCATAATGACGCAAAATGTACGGTTCCATACCTAAATGCAGTGATGCTTCTTTAATAGTCAAAACTTCTTTTTCCATATACGTTACCTCATCTTATATTTTATTACTAAATAACTATATCACACGATTATTTAATCAATCAAGAAAAAAGACTAAAATAAGTTTAACACCTACATTAGTCTTTAATAATTTTAATTTATTTGAGCTTTTAACGATTGATTTTTTACCTTTACAGGCTTGTCCTTAAATAGACGTTTAAATATCGACTTATTAGCCTTATCTTTCCTTACTTGTTCTTCTTGCTCAATTGATTTAATTTGATTGCGTTGCATCTCACGAATTCGCACGTCTAATTGTCGGTAATAATCGTTTGTTTTTTCGGTACTATCATTAATCATAGTTTTAACTTCGCTCATTTCTCTAGTTATAATTTTATCCATAGCTGGTATGATGTCAGTATGCACAACATTTTCTATTTCAATACGTACTTGATTTTTTATAAACCCTGCCAAATCTAATGTTTCGTCTTTTAAAGTTTCGTGAATTGTAGTTTGAATTATATCCATAAACGCTTCCTTTTTCTCTTCAGATTGTACATCAACAGATGATTTTTCTTGATTTTCTAAATTTTTAATTAGGTTGTTTAACGGTATAATGTTATCCGGCACTAGAGCTGTAACCCCTGCCTCTTCTAGCATTTTCATATCACTACAAGCCAAATCTTGGAGAGTATTTTTTATAGCCCTAAGTTCGATGCCACTATCTCTTAACTGCTGTATAAATTTAATCATTTCCAAATTTTCAACAGTATATACTCTGTGACCCTGACTATTTCGTAGGATATTTAAGTTTAATTCTTTCTCGTAGTAACGTAATACATATGAGTGCATATTTAAGTAGTTTGATGCTTCTTTTACTGTTAAAGTTTCTTTACTCATGATTTTTTCCCCCCATCTTTTGTAAATTAACTCCTTATTAGTATACCATAATTTTCCAAATTATCAAGCAATAATTTTTTCTTTTACAAGGTATTTTAAATTTGTTAAATTTTTACTCATATAAAAGTTTTTTCCCTCAAAATTTAGCTAATAAAACACCATTATTTTTCATTTTGTCGACTTATAAAATAAAAATATTCTGTCAACTTACAATCATCTTTGTAAATAACAAATCAACAAATTACACTATTATATTGCATAACTTCTTTAAAAATTTGGTGATATTCCACACAAGAATAAACAAAAGTAACTTGGGGATACCCCTAACCCTTCTTAATTTCTACAATATTATCTTTTGCATCTTCACCAATTCTTATTCTATATTCCTCCAAAGTTTTTATATTGGAATAGGTATTGGCTGAACTTGCATTTAATGGTATACTCATCATAGACATTTCGTTTGTTATATCAAGTGTGAATGTCTTTTTTTGTATACTTTTTTAACAATATAATAAAAAGTGAGGGTGCATAATGAAAGATTTCGTAAAATTTTGGACTGGTAAAGGATATGAGAAAGGTCAAAGTCAGACGTTTTGGCTAAATTTGTTGCAAAAACTAGGCGTTGAAAACCCCTTTGAGTATATAACTTTTGAAGATAAAGTTGTTATTGACCATACGAGTTTTATTGATGGTTATATTGCCGAAACAAAAGTACTTATTGAGCAAAAAAGTTTAGACAAAGATTTGCGTAAAGGAATTAAGCAGTCGGACGGCTCTGTTTTGACACCGTTTCAGCAGGCAAAGAGGTATTCAGCTGAGTTGCCTTATTCTAATCGCCCAAGATGGATTGTAACTTCCAACTTTCAAGAGTTTTTGATATATGATATGGAAAATCCAACTGGAGAACCTACTTCTTTGTTGCTTGCAAATTTGGAAAAGGAGTCGTACAAGCTTAACTTTTTGACTGAGAAAGTTAATGAGGCAGTTAAGCGTGAGCAGGAAATTTCGATTAGGGCTGGGGAGTTTGTTGGAAAGTTGTATGATGCAACTATTAAGCAA
>LNZR01000085.1 GCA_002007365.1 Epulopiscium sp. Nele67-Bin005
ATATTAAAGGAAAGTTTTACTCATTTAGGAGTGGGATACTATAAAAATGGTTGGGTTCAATTTTTCATAACAGAATAATTTTTTATAGATATTTCATATAATAAGTCTTAAATTTTAAGGCTTATTTTTTTGTGTAAATTTATAAATATAATAATTAACAAACTAAAACTGAAGTATATTTATTAGTTGAGTGTTTGAAAAACTATCCGATAAATTTTATTTTTATACAAAAAAACTGACCTCCAAATTGGAAGTCAGCTAAAAAAATTATTTATCCTCATGAACAGGAACATTGTATTTTTTAAACATATTAATTGCTTCTTGAAGTAAAGCTTTTTCTGGGCTTTGGGTATCTTTTAGCTTATAATCATAGCCAAGTTCTTCCCATTTAAATTCACCCATTTTATGGAAAGGTAAAACATCAAGTCTTTCCACATTTGTAAGAGTTGTTAAATATTTTGCAAGTTCCTCGATATGGTCCATATTATCAGTAAGGCCAGGGACTAAAACATATCTAATCCAAACAGGAATGCCACGTTCTTTTAGATGAGCAGCAAACTTTAGAGTTGGGTCAAGAGGAACACCCGTCACGTCTTTATAAACTTCAGGGTTATAAGATTTTATATCTAATAAAATTAAGTCTGTATAATCTAAAACTGGGTCGGCTTTTTCGATGCTCACAAAACCAGAAGTATCTAAGCAAGTATGAACCTTTTTTTCTTTACATTTCATAAATAAATCACGAACAAAATCTGCTTGTAACAGAGGCTCTCCTCCACTTACAGTAATTCCACCACCAGAAAAATCCATATACGATTTATATTTTACTATTTCCTTAATTAACTTTTCGGTATCAGCATCTTTTCCTTCTTTGATGTCCCAGCTATCAGGGTTGTGGCAATACTGGCATCTTAATGGGCAACCTTGTAAAAATAAAATATAACGAATTCCAGGCCCATCAACAGTTCCACACGTTTCAATTGAATGTATTCTACCTTTCATATTGTATCCCTCACTTTACAAAATATTTGAAATTATATAAAAGCTAAGAGCGTTAACCCTTAGCTTTTATAGTTAGTTTAAACAATTTAATTAAAAGTTGTTGTGGAAAGTTCTGTTAATTACATCTTGTTGTTGCTCTTTTGTTAAACGAATGAAGTTTACAGCGTATCCAGATACACGGATTGTAAGTTGTGGATAGTTTTCTGGGTGCTCCATAGCGTCTAATAATGTTTCACGGTTGAATACGTTAACATTTAAGTGTTGACCAGTTTTGTTAAAGTATCCGTCCATCATACCAGATAAGTTTTTGTATCTCTCTGCATCATCTTTTCCTAATGCATCTGGAATGATTGAGAATGTGTAAGAAATACCATCTTCAGCGTGTTTGTATGGAAGTTTTGCAACAGAGTTTAATGATGCAATAGCTCCTTTTTTATCACGACCGTGCATTGGGTTAGCTCCTGGTGCAAATGGCTCTCCAGCTTTACGTCCGTCTGGAGTGTTTCCTGTTTTCTTACCGTAAACAACGTTTGAAGTAATCGTTAAGATTGACATTGTTGGTAAAGAGTTTCTGTAAGTTTCGTGTTTTCTTACATTGTTCATGAAGATTTCAGTGATATCACAAGCCATTTTGTCAACTTCGTCATCGTCGTTACCAAATGCTACGTAATCTCCTTCAATTTCGTAATCAACAGCTAAACCAGACTCATCTCTAATAACTTTAACTTTAGCATTTTTCATAGCTGAAAGTGAATCAGTTACTACTGAAAGACCAGCAATACCAGTAGCAAACGTACGGATAATATCTTTATCGTGTAACGCAAGCTCTAATTTTTCGTAGCAATATTTATCATGCATGTAGTGGATAACATTAAGCGCTCCAACATAAACTTCAGCAAGCCATTCCATAACTTGTAAGAATTTTTCCCAAACATCATCGTACTCAAGGTATTCAGTTGTTACTGGTGCAAATTTTGGTCCAATTTGCTCTCCACTCTTCTCATCACGACCACCATTGATTGCGTATAATAACGCTTTTCCAAGGTTAGCACGAGCTCCGAAGAATTGCATTTGTTTACCAATTTTCATTGCAGATACACAACATGCGATACCGTAGTCATCACCATGGTATGCACGCATTAAATCATCGTTTTCATACTGGATTGAACTAGTTTCGATTGACATTTTAGAACAGAAAGTTTTGAAGTTTTCTGGTAAATTTACAGACCAAAGTACTGTTAAGTTTGGCTCTGGAGCTGGACCTAAGTTAGCTAATGTATGAAGCATACGGAAGCTGTTTTTAGTTACTAATGTACGTCCATCAATTCCCATACCACCAATAGATTCTGTTACCCAAGTTGGGTCTCCTGAGAATAACTCGTTATAAGCTGGAGTACGTAAGAAACGAACCATTCTAAGTTTCATTACGAAGTGATCCATGAATTCTTGAGCTTCTGACTCAGTGATTGTTCCGTTTTCTAAATCTCTTTCAATGTAGATATCTAAGAAAGAAGAAACACGCCCTAAAGACATAGCAGCTCCATCTTGCTCTTTAACTGCTCCTAAATATCCAAAGTAAGTCCATTGGATAGCTTCTTTAGCATTTGAAGCTGGTTGAGAAATATCAAATCCATAGCTTTGTGCCATAACTTTAAGTTCTTTTAAAGCTCCCATTTGCTCTGTTAATTCTTCTCTTAAACGGATAACATCTGAACTCATGCAGTTAGTTTCCATTTGTAATTTTTCTTTATTTTTTTGGTTAATTAAGAAATCAACTCCGTATAATGCAACACGACGGTAATCCCCGATAATACGTCCACGTCCATAAGCATCTGGAAGACCAGTGATTACACCTGATTTACGTACTTTACGCATAGCTGAAGTATACCCAGCAAATACTCCATCGTTGTGAGTTTTACGGTATTTTGAGAAAATTTCTTTAGTTTGTGGATCTAACTCATATCCATAAGCGTTAAGAGCTTGCTCAACTGTACGAGCTCCCCCGTTTGGCATGATATTTCTTTTTAATGGAGCATCAGATTGGAAACCAACGATTTGCTCAGCGTCTTTGTTAATGTATCCAGGACCGTGAGAAGTAATTGTAGAAGGAACTTTAGTTTCAGCATCTAAAACTCCTTTTTTAATTTCTTCTTTCATAAGAACCATTACATCTTCCCAAAGTTTTGTAGTTCTTTCAGTTGGTCCTGCTAAGAACTCGTCATTTCCTTCATATGGAGTGTAGTTTCTTTGAATAAAGTCACGAACATCTACATCTGTAGTCCATTCACCTTCAACGCTAAATCCTTCCCATTGTTTAAACATAACTTGTCATCTCCTTCGACTATTTAAAAAATAAATTCAGAAATTATAAATAAATGTGATAAATATATAAGTAGTTTGGTGTTGCTTTATATAAGTATTATACTATGTATACTGTATACACGTCAACCCCTTTATAAAAATTATATTATAAAAAAGTTATTTTGTTACAACTTTTAGGATTATAAAAACTTGCTATTTTTTGGGAATACTATATTATCAACTTTTAAGAGATAATAATTATTGTTATTTTTAAGTAACATTTTATAAGCATTGCCAAAAATAACTTGTCCTAAACATAGTAATAAAACTTTTTTTCAAAACTACTTACTAATAGTATGCGACAGCTTTCAAAAAATATAAGAGGTTAATATTCCTATGTTATATTTTGGGGAAAATGCTTATACTATAATTTATTGTACTCCTAATTAGTAAAGTAAAAATAAACAAAATTAAAATTAACTACATATAGTTTGGATAAGCTAACATAAAATAATAAAGACAAACTATTTGTCATTTTGATTTTTAACCCTTATAATAAGGAAGAAACACCAAAATTTTATTTAAAAAGGAGTAATGTATGAGAAATGTATTAATTGGTATAATTTTGGGAATGGCAAACGTAATTCCAGGAGTTAGTGCAGGAACTATGGCTGTTATTTTTAAGATTTATGACCAACTGTTAGATTCAATTAGTTTGGATATTAACAAAATCAAAAAGAATTTTAAGTTTTTAGTAGAAATAGGTGTTGGGGTAGTCGTTGGAATACTTGTTTTTGCAAGAATAATTACGTTTTTGTATGAAAATTTTAGTATGCAAACAAGCTTTGTATTTATGGGAGTAATTGTAGGGAGTATCCCTATGATTTACAAGAAAGTTTCACATGAAGGCAAAATTAAACCAACTGGAATAGTACTTTTTGCAATTCCGTTAGCGTTTATGGTGTATATGTCGTTGTCTGGAGAAGGCACAGAAAATGCGATTATCATTCGTGAATTAGATTTGATGAGTGGACTTTGGCTAGGAGTAGCAGGAGCAGTAGCAGCATTCTCGATGATAATTCCAGGAATTAGTGGCTCATTTATGCTACTTACTTTAGGAGTGTACACAACTATTCTTACGGCAGTCTCAGAGCTAAATATTATGATTATAATGCCAGTTGGAATAGGAGTTTTAGTTGGATTAATTGGAGGAAGTAAATTAGTTAGAGTTCTTATGAAAAATTATACTCAGGCAACATATTTAGTAATTTTAGGACTTGTTGTAGGTTCAATTTTTGCGATTTATCCAGGGTTTACGATTGGATTTGAAGGAATTAGCTCAATTGTATGTATGATTTTGGCAACAGGTGTTTCGTTTTATTTTGCTGAAAAATAAAAATTTAAATGGAGTGAGCATTATTAAGTTAAATCTCACTTCATTTTTTACTGTTATCTAAAATTTGAAAAGCTATTTCTAAATTTCAAATCAAAAATGTGAAATCCAAAAATCGTGATGACATTAAAAAAATGTCCTATGGTATTTTTATTACACAAAAAAAACCTACCGTATTTACCAGTAGGTTCTTTTTTTATAAATATTTTGCTAAAAAGGCTGCCCCAATAATTCCTGCATCATTTCCTAAAGTAGCATAAGTAATTTCAGTGTCTAGTTTTAGACCACCATACATTTCTTCTTGAACAAAAGTTTTGATAGGGTCGGTAAGTTTTTCTTTTTGGGCGCTTACTCCTCCTCCAATAACAACAATTTCAGGTTGAAGAACATTAATTAAATTTGTAACTCCATGAGCCACATATTTTAAGTATTGATTAAGAACATCTTGGGCAGTTTCATCACCAGCTTCAATAGCATCAAAAACTATTTTAGCATTAATATTTTCTATTCCATTAGCAATTGCTATCATTTTAGTATGAGGAAATTTTTCACTAGCCTCTTTGGCATCACTAATTAATGCGTTAGCAGAAGCGTATTGTTCCCAACAACCCGTCCTTCCACAGCTACATTGACGACCATCACCAAAGCGAATAGTTGTGTGACCAATTTCTCCTGCTCCAAAAAATGCTCCACCAAATATTTTGCCATCTAAAATAATTGCACCACCAACTCCAGTTCCAAGAGTCACAACTATTGCACTATTTTTACCTTTAGCAGCACCACAAATTACTTCTCCAAGACCAGCAACATTAGCATCATTATCAACATAAACTGGCAAATCTATATGCTTATTCAAAATTCCTCTAACATCAACATTATCAAATTTCAAATTATTAGCGTGCTTTATAATACCTTCTTTAGGGATAGCCATTCCTGGAGAACCTATCCCTATTGAGTCAATATCTTCTACAGAAATACCCTGCTTATTTAAAACTTCAAAACATAAATCAGCTGTATCTTTTAAAACTGCTTCTGCCCCACGTTCAGGCAATGTCGGTCCTACTGCTGTTTGAACTATTGTATAATTTTCATCAACAAGTCCAACTTTTATAGTTGTGCCACCTAAATCAATTCCGATATAAAACATAAATAATCCCCCTTATAAATCACTTCTATTAGTTACATTTTGCATAATTCTTGTATTTAGTGCATCGGCTGCATTATACCCTAACTTCTTCTGTCTATAATTAACGGCTGCTGCTTCACAAATAATAGCAATATTTCGCCCAGGCCTAACAGGAATGCAGTGACTAACTACATCAATGCCCAAAATATCAGTATATTCTGCGTTCAATCCAAGCCTATCATATTCTTTTTCTTTATTCCAGAGTTCAAGTTTGATTACTAAATCAATTTGTTTATGCTTTTTAACTGCTCCAACTCCAAAAATTTGCTTGACATCAACAATTCCAATACCACGCACCTCCATAAAATGGCGAATGATAGAAGGAGAAGTCCCCATCAAAGTAGTTTCAGAAATTCTCTTAATTACAACTGCATCATCAGAAACCAAACGGTGACCACGTCTAATTAATTCAAGAGCTGTTTCACTTTTTCCAATTCCACTCTCACCCATAATCAAAACGCCTTCACCATAAACATCAACTAAAACTCCATGAAGAGAGACTCTAGGCGCAACTTGAATGTGAAGCCACCTATTAACTTCAGCAATAAAATTTGTAGTTGATAAATGACTTTTAAATAGTGATACACTATATTCTTCAGCAATTTCAATTATTTCTGGCATAATCTCAACATCAATATGACAAAGTACAATACATGGAATTTCTTCATAAGAAAAGAAATTTTTAATACGAGTAATTTTTTCTTCTTGAGGCATTTGTTGCAAAAAAGCGTGTTCAACCCTCCCAATAATTTGTAATCTTGCAGGATTAAAATACTCAAAAAAACCAGTTAATTGCAAGGCAGGACGGTTAACATCGGACTCAGTTATTTTTTTATCTTCATAAGAAACATTTGGTGTTAACTCTGTTAAATTGAATTTTTCTACTAGCTCCTTAACGTCAACGGAATACATTTTATCAACTCCTTTGTATAAAAATTACTATGAAATTTATAGCAAAAATATTATTTCACATTAATTATACCATGAAATTTATAATATAAAAAGATATTTTATGAAATTTATCTAAGACTTGATTTGGTCTTTATGAAAGTAATCAAAAACATTTTTTGCCACATCTTTTGGTAAACCTTCAACTTCATAAAGTTCAAAAAGAGTTGCTTCCTTTATATAATGAACACTTTTAAAATGCGAAAGAAGTAACTGTTTTCTGGATTTCCCAACACCTTTTATATCATCAAGAACAGATTGAATTTGGGCTTTTCCACGCAGTTTTCTGTGATATTCAATAGCAAAATTATGAACCTCATCTTGAATTCGAGTTACCAATTTAAACCCTTCACTTGATTTATTTAGGATTATTTCTTTATTATTATAAAAAAGCCCACGGGTATTATGCTTATCATCTTTAATCATGCCACATACAGGAATATTTATTTTGTATTTATCAAGAACCAAAAGTGCAGCGTTTACCTGTATTTTTCCTCCATCAACTAAAAATAAATCGGGTCGTTTAGAAAAACTTTTTTCATTAGTATTACCATTATTTTGAAATTTTAATACACGTCTTTCAAAAACTTCTTGCATACTTGCAAAATCATTTGCGCCAATTACCGTTTTAATTTTAAATTTGCGATAATCACTCTTTTTAGGCAGTCCACCTTCAAAAACAACCATGCCTCCAACCGATTGAATTCCTTGAGTATTTGAAATATCATACGCCTCAATTCGATGAAGTGTATTTGGTAGTTTAAGTGCCTCTTGAATTTCTTGTAATGCACCTTTAGTTTTTTTCTCTTGGCGTTTTAGTTCCGTACCAAATTGCGATAATGTAAGTTCAGCATTTTTTAGAGCTAAGTCTAACAAACTATGTTTTGAACCTTTTTGAGGCTTTATAATCGTAACTTTAAAGCCTTTTTTTTCGGATAAATATTGTTGTAAGAGTTCTTGTTCTTCAGGTAAAATTTGAACTATAATTTCTTTTGGAATAAAGGCAACTTCCAAATAAAATTGTAACACAAAATCCCTCATTAAACTTTCAATTTCATAATGTTGATTAGTAAACAAAAAATGCTCCCTACCAATTAATTTACCTTGCCGTACAAAATAAATTTGGACTAAATAATCAGCCTCATTTTGAGCAATTGCAATAATATCTTGGTCAGCCATTGATTGATGTATTACAGTTTGTTTATACTCCAGTTTATGAATAGATTGAATTTGATTTCTCAACAATGTTGCTCTTTCAAAATTTAATTCTTCAGCACATTTTATCATTTCAGTTTCTAATTTTTGGATTATAGCTTTAGAATTTCCGTTTAAAAATTGAATTATTTCATCTATCATTAAATTATACTCTTGCTCATTAATTTCCCCAATGCAAGCACCCCCACATTGTTTAATGTGATAATTCAAACAAGCTCTATCTTTACCAATATCTTGAGGAAGTTTTTTGGTACAAGTTCTCAAGTTCCAAATATTTTTAATAATTTCAATCCATTCCCACATACTTTGAGCATCGGTGAAAGGCCCAAAATATTTTGCACCATCTTTTTTCATAGTTCTAACAACTTTTATTTTAGGAAAAGAATTTTGGACATCAATACAAATATAAGGATAATGTTTGCCATCTTTCAAACGAATATTATATTTAGGGTTATATTTTTTTATTAAATTACATTCTAAAACTAGTGCCTCCACCTCAGAACTTGTAACTATATATTCAAAACTAGCAATATGTTTAACCATTTGGATTACTTTTGGCGAATGATTTTTATTCATTTGAAAATATTGTTTTACACGATTTTTTAAATTAACAGCTTTTCCGACATAAATAATTTGTTCCAACTCATTTTTCATTAGATATACACCAGAACAAGTTGGGAGTTTTTGTAATTCTAAACTTATATCAAACATACACATTCCTCCTTATTAATACTTATTAAGTATAAACTAAATATGTAGATTAACCTAGGTTATCATTACAGTTTTTAGTTATAGTTTACAATAATATTACAGTTATATTACTTTTTCGTTGATAAATTGAAATATTATTAATTTGTAGTATACTATAAATAAGGCATTTTATTGACTTTTAATAAAATACATATAAAATTAGGAGGTTATTTACTTTGAAACTTTTTACAAAAAAACTGATGCCATTAGCTTTAGCTCTTAGTATGGGAGCAGGCTTAGCGTCAAGTCAAACTTTAGCAATTACGGGAATTTATCCTATTGAAGCATATTTTAATGATATCAAAATTACATTTAATGGTGACCCAACTAACATTTCGGCTGAACCATTTATTTCAAATGGAACAACATACATTGCAGCTCGTGATGTAGCTAACTTATTTGGATATGATATTTTTTGGAATTCATCAACTCAAACTGTAGAAATTAGTGGTACGGGTGATACTAGCAACGAAATTGCATACCAACAAAAAATCGCTGTTTTAGAATCACAAACTAAAATTCTTCAGGAAAAATTAGCTCAATACGAAGAAATCGCAAATGCATTTGATGCATCAAAAGTATTCCCAACATTAGAAGATACATTAGAAGATACATTCTACAAAGAGTATGATATTATTTGGTACTTCGATCTTACCGAAAAAACTACTTATATTCAAGCAGATATTTATTTTGATGCTAGCAAATATGATGATGAATATGATGATATGTCAACGTATGACATCAAATCTTTCTTGGAAGATGTGTGTGATGAAATCCATGAAGAGTTAGATGGTACAGACATTTCAGGAAAAACTATTAGAGGTCAAATTATTGATAGTGATGACGATGAAACTCTAGTTAGTTATTCATTTAGCAACGGCGTATTAAATTATGAAGTTCAAACTTCAACTAAAACTTTATCTTCATTAGCAAAAGAAATTTACGAAGAAATTTTAGATGATGTTTATGATTTAGAATTACCACCATTCTATGAAGATGTAGATAGCGCATATGCAATTTACTTATTCATTGATGATATTATAATTTCAGAAAGTAAAGGCTTCTATACGTTTGAAGTTGAAGTATTAATAAGAGGAAGTCTAATTGATGCTTGGAATAACATTGATGAAATTCGTTCTTATAGACGTATTAATAACTTCATGGCTGATATTGCTGATTACATTGCTGATGAGTATAATATTGATCCTGATGATGATGTTGCAGGATACATTATTTCATCTTATGATGATGATGAAATTTTAGCTAAGTTTGAAGAAGGAAGCTTAACTTTTAAAACTATATATTAAAATCCAAACTTCTTTACTGATTAATTTCGGTAAGGAAGTTTTTTTGGGCTATTTTTCTAATAGAAGTTGTAGTATACTAACTATATTCTATATAATAAGGAGATAACTCATGCCAGATAACCAAAATAATGTTATTGATTTAAACGAATATATTAATACACAATCCCAAGTTTCTCAACTTACCGATACCGAAATACTAATAAATGCTCTTTATAATAACATTCATTATTATGAAAAAGTAACGGAGGAACAAAATCAATATATATCAGCGCTTATTGCCAATCAAGATTTTACGATATCACAATTTATTATTATAATAGAAAATATCAAACTTAACCTAAAGTGCAAAAATATGAGTGACCAAGAAATTAATACCATCATTCCCGAACATATCATTGAAACTTTAGAAAATTTACGCAAACTTTAATTTCTAAAAAGAGTATTGCCACAAAAAAATTATTCTAAACAGGTATTTCAAAAAAATTTTAAATTAATTAAAAAGAGGAGCAAATTTATAATATATGCTCCTCTTTTTTTTGTAATATTTTTATAACATTTTGGCTAAAAATTTACCTGTATATGACGAATTTATTTTAGAAACTTCTTCTGGTGTACCACAAGCAACAATTTCACCACCGTTTACACCACCCTCAGGACCTAAGTCTATAATATAGTCAGCAGTTTTTATTACATCTAAATTATGCTCAATAACGACAACTGTATTTCCTGTATCAACTAACCTATTTAAAATTCCTACTAACTTATGAACATCAGCAAAATGAAGCCCTGTCGTAGGTTCATCTAAAATATACATAGTTTTTCCTGTACTTCGTTTACTAAGTTCTGTAGCAAGTTTAACTCTTTGGGCCTCTCCACCAGAAAGGGTTGTTGAGGATTGACCAAGCCTAATATAAGATAAACCAACGTCAAATAATGTTTGTAATTTTTTCTTAATAGATGGAATATTCTCGAAAAAATTTAGGGCTTCTTCAACAGTCATATTTAATATTTCTGAAATAGTTTTTTCTTTATATTTTACTTCCAAAGTTTCACGATTGTATCTTTTGCTTTCACAAACTTCACAAGGAACATATACATCAGGCAAAAAATGCATCTCAATCTTAATAACTCCATCTCCTCTACACGCCTCACATCTTCCACCTTTTACATTAAAACTAAAGCGACCTTTTTTATATCCACGAACTTTGGCTTCTTGAGTTTCGGCAAACACATCTCTAATTAAATCAAACACACCAACATATGTTGCAGGATTTGAACGAGGGGTACGCCCTATAGGAGATTGGTCAATGTGAATAACTTTATCAAGATTTTCCATTCCCAAAATATCTTTGTGGTTACCAGCCTTAACTTTGGCACGGTTTAAATCTCTAGCAAGGCGTTTTAGTAAAATTTCATTAATAAGAGTACTTTTTCCAGAACCCGAAACCCCTGTAATACAAGTAAGTGTAGCCAAAGGTATAGATGCGTTTATATTTTTTAAATTATTTTCTTTAGCTCCTTGTACAGTTATATTGTTGCCATTTCCTTTGCGACGCTCCTCAGGAATATCAATTTTTTTACGACCACTCAAATATGCACCTGTCTCTGAATTTTTGCAATCTAAAATAGTTTGCAGAGGTCCAGAGGCAATAATTTCTCCTCCATGTTCACCAGCAAATGGGCCAATATCTACAATCCAATCGGCACAATTCATAGTATCTTCGTCATGTTCCACAACAATTAATGTATTTCCCAAATCCCTAAGGCGTATCAAAGTTGAAATTAATCGTTCATTATCTCGTTGATGAAGTCCAATGCTTGGCTCGTCCAAAATATATAAAACCCCTACAAGCCCTGACCCTATTTGAGTTGCAAGCCTTATTCTTTGGGCCTCACCTCCTGATAAAGTGCCTGAAGAACGTGAAAGTGATAAATAATCTAGGCCAACATCAACTAAAAATCCTAATCTAGCATTGATTTCCTTTAATATTTGTTCACCAATAAAAAGTTGTCTATCGTTTAATTCTATATTCAAAAAGAAAGTTCTCAAATCTCCAATAGAAAGTTTAGTCACCTCATCAATATTTTTGTCAGAAATTGTAACTGCAAGTGCCGATGGTTTAAGCCTTGCCCCACCACAACTTTTGCAAGGAATACTAGTCATGAACGATTCGTATTCAGTACGCATACCTTCAGAACTAGTTTCCTTATAGCGTCTTTTAACGTCAGCTAATATTCCTTCAAACGCATAATTATATTGACGAGTTCCATATTCTCCTTCAAATACAAATTGCACATGCTCTCCGTTTGTTCCATATAAAATCATGTTTTGAACCTCATCAGTTAAATCCTGAAATGGAGTATTCATATCGAAATTATATTTTTTCATAAGTTGCTCAAACAAAGCATACGCATAGCTTCCAGAATTAAAAACAGACCCCCAACCTAAAGCCGCAATTGCTCCTTGTTTGAGTGTAAGAGAGGGGTTTGGAACAACTAATTCTTTGTCAACTTCTAGTTTTTGACCAAGACCAGTACAGGTTGGACAGGCCCCAAATGGGTTATTAAACGAAAATAATCGTGGCTCTATTTCTTCTATATTTATGCCACAATCTGGACAGGAAAAACTTTGGCTAAATTGTAAAATTTCTTTATCAATTATATCAACAACCAAAATTCCTCCTGTCAATTTCATAATAGTTTCGATTGAGTCGGTTAACCTTTTTTCGATATCGGGTTTGATAATCAATCTATCGACAATTATTTCAATCGTATGTTTTTTATTTTTATCTAGTGAAATTTCTTCTTCTGTCAAATCATAAACTATACCATTAATTTTAGCTCGGATATAACCTTGTTCTACAGCATGATTTAATACTTTTTCGTGAGTTCCTTTTCGGCCTCTAACTATAGGAGCAAGAAGTTGGATTTTTGAACGTTCCTCCAAAGTCATAAGTTGATCTACAATTTGATCGATAGTTTGCTTCTTGATTTCCTTTTTACAATTTGGACAATGAGCCACACCAACCCTTGCAAATAAAAGCCTCAAGTAATCATAAATTTCTGTAACAGTTCCTACTGTAGAGCGTGGATTTTTGCTAGTAGTTTTTTGGTCAATTGAAATTGCTGGGGATAGACCTGTTATATTATCGACATCTGGCTTCTCCATTTGTCCCAAAAATTGTCTGGCATATGCAGAAAGCGACTCCACATATCTGCGCTGACCCTCGGCATATATCGTATCAAATGCCAAAGAAGATTTTCCAGAACCACTAAGCCCAGTAAATACAATAAGTTGGTCACGTTCTAATTCCAAATTTATATTCTTTAAATTATGCTCACGAGCGCCTTCTATTATCAATTTATTTTTCATAAAATCACCTTTTTCTATTTAGTATTAACCTACGCTCTAAATTATATCACATATTTTGTCAAATTTTTTATTAACAAGAGATATTTTTTGCTAAATTTGGAAATACTAATTATAACTATTTTGTATAGAAAGGTTTTTATAATGAAAATTAACGTCGCAAGATTATTAACAGCAATTATTTTAAGCACAGCCGCATCTTTAGCATTTATTAGTGAAAATTGGTGGCTATTTATAGTTTTTTCTTTGCCAGCCCTAGTTTATTTTTCAAATGCTTACACCAAATCCAAGTAAAAAAAGTCAGCTATATTTTGTAGCTGACTTTTTGTTAATATTAAATGAAGCAATAAAATTTATTCAACAATTTGTTTGTGTGAATGTATAAAATTTGCCATATCTGAAATAAGTTCAGGACTCACATTATTTTTAACAGTATAATCTTCAATAGACATCAATCCTGTTGTAGGCATCAGTAAATGGTTAAGTCCTTCATAAATTTTGTAAGTTACATTTTCTTTATTCTCAAGTACATTTTGCCAAGCGACAAAATCTTTATCCACAGATACTTGAAAATCAGCATCTCCCTGAGCGATAAACATTGGAATATCAATTAAATGAACAAAATTTTCACCTGCATATTGTTTGGCAGATTTTTGATACCCTGCATAAATTCCAAGTAGCACACTATCATTAGCCATACCATCAAAGTTTCCACGCAAAATTTCAATATCATTTTCAACCCAAGTAAAAACATCAGCCAAAGTATCATACATTTCAGGATCGTTCGCCAACATATATTCCATGCTCATCTGATTTTGGTCATAAGAAATTTCATACAAAGGTCTAGGGCTTCCTGCTAATGATAAAATCCCAGCAATTTCAGGATTTTCATATGCTATTGCAGGGGCTAACATTCCTCCCAAAGAATGACCAGCGATATAAATTTGAGAACTATTAACTTGTTGCTCGTTTAATAATAATTGAACTATAGAGTTAACATCATCAAGAACTTCCTCTCTTAAAGTTAAATTTTCCTCCAAAATTTCAGCTTCTTCAGGATAAACAAAGTAACGTTTATCATATCTAATAGACGCAATTCCTTGTTCTGCAAGTCCATGAGCTATATCTAAAAATGGAGTATTCATAAATACACTTTCATTTCTATCTGTTGAGCCAGAACCTTGAACAAGGATAACTACTGGAGGATAATCTATATTTTTTGGTATAGTTAAGGTTGCACCAAGGGGTAAATTCTCTTCTGAACCAACTGTTACTTCTTGTTCAAAAAAAATGTCGTTATCAATAAGTTTTTCTGTAAGAGGTATTACATTTGCAAAAATACTATCAATATTACCGTTCTCACTAATTGCAATATCCAAAACTAACCTACCGTTTTCGTAGATTTCAACTATAGTATACGAATTTGGATAATCAAAATTTTCAATAAAGCTTTCATTTTCAATGTGTGTACCTAATGCCTCTGTAATAGCTTTACACGTGTCCACAAATTCATAAACTCCTAAATATAGTTGAGTATCTTCTTCTATACTGTTATATAATTCATTGTATTCTTCAGCAATGAATAAATTAACTGTACGAATTGCAAGTTCTCTGGGGGTAGTTTGAGGGCTTGCAATTTCAGAATGGAGAGGGTCTTGAGGGTTTTCCGAGGTATTTGTATTTTCTGAACTACAACCCACAAAGATTGTCATTCCCAAACTTATTAAAATCATAAAACGTTTACACATATTAAATTTCCTTTTCTTTTTATAAAATTAAAGCATTTTTTTAAGTTCAATAATCGCATCACGCACCATTCCAGCTTGTTCAAATTGTAAATCACGAGCATATTTTTTCATATCTTTTTCTAACTTAATAATAGTCTTTTGAATTTCTTCAATACTCATAGACTCAGGGTCTTTATCTTTAAAAATGCTCTCGGCTTTCGACACATTTTTTGTAGCAACAATTAAATCTCTAATTTCTTTTTTTATAGTTTGAGGTGTAATGTTATTGTCGATATTAAATTGCTGTTGGATTTCCCGACGACGATTAGTTTCTGAAATAGCTCTATCCATAGAACGAGTTATTGTATCGGCGTACATAATTACCCTACCATCAGCATTTCTTGCAGAACGTCCAATAGTCTGAATTAGAGCAGTTTCGGAGCGTAAAAACCCTTCTTTATCAGCATCTAAAATTGCAACTAAAGATACTTCAGGAATATCCAATCCTTCACGAAGAAGATTAATTCCTACCAAAACATCAAATACTCCTAGTCGTAAATCTCTAACAATTTCAATACGTTCAAGGGTATCAATGTCTGAATGAAGATATTTTACTTTAATTCCGACTCCTTGTAAATATGAAGTTAAATCTTCCGACATTCGTTTTGTAAGAGTTGTAATAAGAATTTTAGATTGTTTTGCAATTTCTATATGGATTTCATGCAAAATATCATCAATTTGCCCAGTTACAGGACGAATTTCAATTGGTGGATCAAGAAGACCTGTTGGGCGTATTAATTGTTCAGCAACACACATAGAATGTTCTAGTTCATATTGGGCTGGAGTAGCTGATACACATAGAATTTGATTGATTTTACTTTCAAATTCACCAAAGTGTAGAGGTCTATTATCTAATGTTGAAGGAAGTCTAAATCCATAGTCAACTAAAACAGTTTTCCGTGCTTTATCTCCGTTATACATACCTCTAATTTGAGGGATAGTCATATGACTTTCGTCAATTATTATTAAATAATCATCTGGAAAATAATCTAACAAAGTAAAGGGGGTACTGCCTGCTTCTCTTGCCGAAAGATGTCTGGAATAATTTTCTACACCTGAACAAAAGCCCATCTCCTGAAGCATTTCTATATCAAACATTGTACGCTGTTCTAATCTTTGATGCTCCACCAATTTATCTTGAGATTTAAGTTCATTTAACCGTTCTCCAAGCTCAATTTCAATAGCTTCAGTTGCTGCTCTCATCTTTTCAGGAGCAATTGAATGGTGTGATGCAGGGAAAATCAAAACGTGTTCACGATATCCCAATGAGTTACCTGTAAGTGCGTCAATCTCTGTAATTCTCTCAATTTCATCACCAAAAAATTCTACTCTAATTGCTTTTTCAGCCATTCCAGCAGGAATAATTTCAACAGTATCGCCTCTCACCCTAAACGTTGCTCTAGCAAAATCATGGTCATTTCGATTGTACTGGATTTGAACAAGCTTTTTTAATACATCATCTCTATCTAAATTTGCTCCTGTACGTAGAGAAAGTACTTGATTTTCATAGTCTAAAGGGTCACCAAGCCCATAAATACAAGATACGCTTGACACTATAATAACATCACGTCGTTCAGCAAGTGAAGCAGTGGCAGAATGTCGAAGTTTATCAATTTCTTCATTAATATTAGAGTCTTTTTCGATATACGTATCACTATGTGGAACATATGCCTCGGGTTGGTAGTAGTCGTAGTATGACACAAAATATTCAACTGCATTATTAGGAAAAAATTCTTTAAATTCACTATATAGCTGGGCAGCTAAAGTTTTATTGTGAGCTATAATTAATGTTGGTTTTTGCGTATTTTCAATAATATTAGCCATAGTAAAAGTTTTTCCTGAACCAGTTACTCCAAGCAAAGTTTGATATTTGTTCCCATCGGTAATACTTTTTGATAAAGCTTCTATAGCCTGAGGTTGGTCGCCCATAGGTTGATAGGGAGCTTTTATTTGAAATTGCATATAACTTACCTCCTAAAGATTTGTACTACTATTCTACAAAGTTTTTATTCAAAAGTCTACAATAAAACTGATTTCTAAAATTATCCAAGTAAATTTGGGTCTCTAAATTGAAATTAAAATTGTTATCTGATATACTAAACGAAAATATAAAATTTGGAGGAATATGTGAAAATTGTATGTTTGGAAGAATTAAATAAATGTAAAGATTTGTGTTTTGAATATAATTCTTTACTTCCATCAAAAGAAAGTGACCGACAAAACTTAATTAATGAACTAATAGGGAAAGTTGGAAAAAACTTTAATATTACACAACCGTTCTATTGTGATTTTGGATTTAACATAGAAATTGGAGATAATTTTTATACTAATCATAATTGCACTATTCTTGATGGGGCAAAAGTAACTATTGGAAATAACGTATTTATTGCGCCTAACTGTTGTATTTCAACTGCTAACCACCCTTTGGATTTTGAACAACGAAACGCAGGAATTGAATATGCTGTACCTATTACGATTTGTGATAATGTGTGGTTAGGTGCTGGGGTTATTGTTTTGGGAGGCGTAACAATTGGAAAAAATTCAGTAATTGGAGCAGGAAGTGTAGTTACAAAAGATATTCCAGAAGGGGTTATAGCTGTTGGAAATCCGTGTAAAGTTCTTAGAAAAATTACTGAAGCTGATAAATATGACCCGAATAAATATACATCTTTGAATTTTACAAAGCCAAACTAATTTGAATTTTACAAAGCCAAACTAATTTCTTTTTTTGAATTTATGTAAGAGTTATTGACAATTTTATATGTAATGAATATAGTTATTAAGAAAGTAGTTCGTTAAGAGCTACTTTTATTTTTGGTATATATTAGAAAAAATAATTTTACAGATGGAGGAAAGTTTTATGAAATATACATCTATTGAACTTTTTGCAGGAGCAGGAGGACTTGCTGTAGGGCTTGAGAGTGCAGGGTTTGAGCATATTGGATTAGTAGAAATTGATAAGTACGCAAGCCAAACTTTAAAGCATAACCGTCCAAATTGGAATGTATTATGTGAAGATATTGAACAAGTTACTAAACGAAATTTGGAGCAAGAATTTAAAATTAAAAAGGGTGAATTATCTTTGCTTTCAGGGGGTGCGCCTTGTCAGAGTTTTAGTTATGCAGGAAAAAGACTTGGTCTTGAAGATACTAGGGGTACAATGTTTTACCATTATGCAACGTTTTTAAATCAACTTCAACCTAAGATGTTTTTATTTGAAAACGTGAAAGGTTTAATTTCTCACGATAAAGGAAATACTTTTACTACAATAAAAAATATTTTTGAAGATGAGGGTTATCATATTCAGTTTGAAGTATTAAATGCTTGGAATTACAACGTTGCACAAAAGCGTGAAAGGCTTATAGTAATTGGAATTCGTAATGATTTAGTAGAAAAAGTTGCATTTAATTTTCCTAAACCTCACAAATATAAACCAGTATTAAAAGATGTACTGCAAAATGTGCCAGCTAGTGAATGTGCCAAATATTCAGAGGCAAAAGCGAAAGTTTATGCGCTAGTTCCAGCAGGGGGATATTGGCGAGATATTGAACCTGAAATTGCTAAAGAATATATGAAAAGTTGTTGGGATAGGGAAGGTGGAAGGACTGGAATTTTGAGAAGATTAAGCTTTGATGAACCTTCATTAACCGTTTTAACTAGCCCTCAAATGAAGCAAACTGATAGATGTCACCCAACTGAAGTGCGTCCTTTTAGTATTCGTGAAAATGCTAGAATTCAAAGCTTTCCAGATGAGTGGGAATTTATAGGATCAGTTGGAGCTAAGTATAAACAAATAGGAAATGCCGTACCGTGTAATATGTCAAAAGAAATTGGGGCATCTATTATTGAGGCGTTAAATATAAAAAAGGAGCAGTCGATTTAAACTACTCCTTTTATTTTTCTGTAAAAATTATTGCATTATTTACGTTTCGGCTAGCTGAAGATAACGTTTTTCCATTGTAGTACAGCCCAGAAGATGAACCACCATCTAAACACATAGCATTATTCAAACCTAGACTTCTCACAATTTGTACCATTTCGTTCATAGTTGCACTGCTAACTGTCCCAATAACTATTTCAGTAAATTCCTTATCGTCAGTAAATCCGATAAAACTTCTTTTTGCACTACCAGTTGTAATTTTAGTTTCTGTAAAATTTTCAGACCAAGGATTATTAGTTACAACACCATTAATTATAAGGCTAGGTCCTGCCGTAAGTCCTTGTGTTACTTGATTAAGTAAAGTTCCATCGGTATAAGTGCCATTTAATGTTACGTTTAAAGTGGTAGTTGCACCTACTCCAAGCCTATTTAAAACTTGATGTTCCGTAGAATTAAACAAGAAAACTTTTCCATTTTGAGGAACATAAACGCCTTCAGAAGTATGGTAATTTACAACGCCATCACTGTTTACAACAACAGCTATACCCGTTGATTTTACAGGAATTTTACTTTTGTAATCATCAGTAAATACCATAATTGCTTCTTCTGCTGAAACAGAATGGTTAATTTCCCAAATTCCAGAAGCAGGACTACCATCAATTTGCCAATCTATAGTAGAGCTTATAATGTCCATAATAAACTTATTATTTTCTGTAAAACCAATAAAAGCAGGGTGTCCATTAATATGTAAAACTTCACCGTTATTTACGATAGTTCCATAAGGAAGGGGAAGCCCTGAATATGCTGAAAAAAATGAACCATTTATACCAGCAAAAGCGTTGTATTGGCGAACCAAATTGGATAGTGAATTGGAACTTTCAATTACTCCATAATTAAAAACTATATCGGCATGGATATTTGGTTGCATCTCTATTTTTACATAATGAACAGCTTTTCCGTTGTAATTCATATAATGATTGCTATGTATTGAGGATTGTTGAATTTCATATGATGGTTCAAAAATTTCCGTACCCCATGGGTCAAATACCTCATCATACAAAACAGTTCCATCTTCTGCTACAGGAAAAATTTTTGGAAAATAGTTTTCTTCATGTGCAAAAATAGAATTTGGTACAAGTCCTAATATTAGGAAAAAGGCTAAAAATTGTTTTTTCATAGTGGGTCACCTCAAAATATTTGTAAAAGTTTAAAATTATTAAATAAAAATAGGACAAAAAAGTTAGATGATCACGATTTTTAGAAATGAGGTTTACAATTCTCATAGTCGTCTTTAAAAAATAGGACAAAAAAGTTAAATGATCACGATTTTTAGAAATGAGCTTTGCAATTCGCATGGTCACCTTTAAAAATTTTTATAGAGTTAAACCTATTTTTTTGGTATAGCAATAAATTTTATAGAATAATTCAATTGTAACATAAAAATATTTTTATTTGCAATAAAAAAGGAGCAATCAAACTGATTACTCCAGTAAAATTTATTTTTCTGTAAATACTATAGCGTTATTTAAGTTTCTTCCTGCTGCTGATAATACGCTTTCATTATAAAATACTCCAGAAGATGCTCCACCATCTAAGCACATGGCGTTTGTTAAATTCATCATTTGAGCAATTTCCACCATATCATTTAATGTAGCGCTACTTACTTTTCCAAAAACTACTTCTGTAAATTTTTCTTCAGAAGAATTCATAATTAATCGTTTTCCCTTGGTAATTCATAGTATGAGAGCTATGTATAGGTTCATAATTTATAGTTTCTGTTGCTGTTTCTTCTATCTAATGGTGTTCCGTTTGTTCTGTTTCTTCAGCAAATGTTGCAAATGAAAAAGTTGGAACAAGAGTTAATGCTAATACTGATGCTAAAATTTTTTTATTCATGATAAATATTCCCCAGTCAAATTAGTGTAATAAAAAGTAATAAATTGTCACAATAAGTATATCATAAAAATTACCAATTGTAAAATAAAATATTTACATAAATATTACCAGAAACTATTGATATTTTTGGATTTATTTGTAAAAATTTTGCTGATATTTAAATTAAATGCATCGTAACACTTGTAATTACTGAAAAAAATAAGTATACTAGGATTAATTGAAAATGAAAGAGTGGGAGAAAATGTTAAACTTATTATCACAAATTCAAACTCCAGAAGATATTAAAAATTTAGATATATCACAACTTCCTCAGTTAGCAAAGGAAATTAGGCGCTTTTTAATAAAATCTGTTGCCCAAACTGGTGGTCATTTATCATCAAATTTGGGTATAGTTGAAATTACAATTGCACTACACTATATTTTTAATTCACCTACTGATAAAATTGTTTGGGACGTTGGCCATCAGGCATATGTACACAAAATGTTGACTGGTCGATTAAAAGATTTTAAAACTTTACGCCAATTAGATGGGATTAGTGGTTTTCCAAAGACTGCTGAGAGTGTTCATGATATTGCAAATGTTGGACATAGTTCGACATCAATTTCAACGGCTTTGGGACTTGCAGTTGCAAGAGATTTACAAAAGGAAAACAATCAAGTTATAGCAGTTATTGGAGACGGTGCATTAACTGGTGGTATGGCGTTTGAGGCACTAAATAATGCAGGAAAAGATAATACCAATGTTATAGTAATTTTAAATGATAATGAAATGAGTATTTCTCAAAATGTTGGTGGAATGTACAAATATTTAACTAGATTACGTTCGGCAAAACAATACGAAAGAGTAAAAGAAGATGTGACAAATGTACTATATCAAGTGCCTTTTGTTGGAGTTCCGTTGTTACAAACTGCCAAACGTACTAAAGAAGGGGTTAAATCATTTTTTATAAATAATACAATTTTTGAAGAAATGGGATTTACTTATTTAGGACCAATTGATGGTCACAATATAGAAGAAGTAATATCAATTTTGGAAAATGCCAAACAGCTTAAAGGTCCGATTTTAATTCATATAAAAACCTTAAAAGGAAAAGGTTATAAATTTGCAGAACAAAATCCTTCTAAATTTCATGGGGTAACGCCGTTTAATTATAAAACTGGTGAACCTTTAGTGCAAAAAGATGCACAAACTTTTTCTAGTGAATTTGGAGAAGTTATGTGTAATATTGCCGAAAACAATCAAAATATAATAGCAATTACGGCTGCTATGAGTGAGGGGACTGGTCTTAGTAAATTTGAAAAGAAATTTCCATCACGATTTTTTGATGTAGGGATTGCAGAGGCTCATGCTGTAACGTTTGCTTCGGGCATGGCTCTTGGTGGGTATACGCCTGTAGTTGCAGTGTATTCATCGTTTTTACAAAGGGCATATGACCAGATTTTACATGATGTAGGTTTGCAAAATTTAAAGGTAATTTTTGCGATAGATAGAGCTGGCTTAGTTGGTGAAGATGGGGAAACTCATCAAGGAATTTTTGATATTGCTTATTTATCACACATTCCCAATATTTGTTTGTTATGTCCAAAAATTCCAGAAGAAATTGGAAATGCTATGCAATTTGCACTAAAACAAAATGGACCTGTTGCAATTCGTTATCCTCGTGGAAAAGGAGAGGTTGCGCAAAATTTAATTTCGGATTATAATTCAATAACGCCTATTGAACATTTTAAGGGTAGGCAAGTTGTTATTGTGGCAACTGGAAAATCCGTTTTATGGGCCTTAAAAATTAAGGAATATTTACAAAAAAAGTATAATATGAATATCGGTATTGTAGAAGTTGCTTGTATTAAGCCTCTTGATGTTGACACCTTATTTAATTTTGTAAAGAGATATAAGCAATTAGTTACAATAGAAGACCATGTTTTGGTGGGAGGATTTGGTACAATTGTAGCAAATTCATTGCATGAAGTTGGATATTCAAAGCTTATTCAACATTTTGGATACAAAGATGGAGTAATTGAGCATGGAAAAATTGATGAATTATTAGAAAAACAAGGATTATTACCTCATCAAATTGGAGAAGCTATAAAAGCAAGAGTAGATGGAAAGTGAGAATTTGAATGCAAATTAAAGAAACAAAAGAAAGGTTAGATGTGCTAATTGTGGAGCGTGGTCTTGCAGAAAGTCGTGAAAAAGCAAAGGCTTTTATAATGGCAGGCATCGTTTTTGTTGATGGGCAAAAGGAGGATAAGGCTGGTCTTAAAATCAAAGTTTCTTCTAACATAGAAGTTCGTGGAAAGATGAAATATGTGAGCCGAGGAGGGTTTAAACTCGAGAAGGCTATGGAAGTTTTTCCTATTAAATTAGAAAATAAAATTTGCATGGACGTTGGGGCATCTACGGGTGGATTTACTGATTGTATGCTCCAAAATAATGCACAAAAAGTTTATGCTATAGATGTTGGATATGGGCAACTTGCTTGGAAGCTTAGAGATAACCCTCAAGTAATTTGTTTAGAAAAAACTAACATGAGATACGTTACAAATGAGCAAGTTCCTGATATAATTGAATTTAGTTCTATAGATGTATCTTTTATTTCTTTAACTAAAATTTTACCAGTTGTATCAAATTTGCTTGGCGAAGGGGCAGAAGTTGTAGCTCTTATTAAGCCTCAGTTTGAAGCTGGACGTGAACAAGTTGAAAAGAATGGAGTTGTTAGAAATCCGAAAGTGCATAAGCAAGTTATAGAGCAAATCTGGGACTTTGTAGATACGGTTGGGTTTGAAGTTAAAGGACTTGACTTCTCACCAATAAAAGGCCCAGAAGGTAACCGAGAATATTTAATTTATTTGTGTAAATCAATTAACAAAAATACAACTTTGGATAAGTTTGAAATTGAAACTGTGGTTAACAAATCACACGAACTGTTGTAGGTAGGTGAAAAAAGAATGAAAAAGATTGGTGTAATTCCAAATCTTTTAAGAGATAAAGACCTAGCAATTACAAAAAAAGTTATAGCTTGGTTGCAAAAAGAAAAGCTTTTGGTGTATGTGAGTTGTTATATTGCGAATTTGCTAAATCAACCAGACCTTGGAACTGATGCAGAAGAGATGTATAAAACTGCTGATGCTTTAATTGTAATAGGTGGAGATGGTACGATTTTAAGTGTGGCTCAAAAAGTATATAAAATGCAAATTCCTATTGTTGGTATAAATTTAGGTAGGCTGGGATTTTTAGCAGATGTAGAAAGTTGTAATGTTGAGGAATTCTTGCCTATACTTTGTAAAGATGATATATCAATTGATAAACGCATGATGTTAAGGACAAAAGTCATTGGGCCAACAGGAGTAACCTCGTTTTATCATGCACTAAATGAAATGAGTTTAACAAGAACTAGTGGTAGTCGAATTACTGAATTTGAAATTATCGTAAATGAAAAAGTGTATGATATTTACCCAGCAGATGGAATTTTAGTAGCTACTCCAACAGGTTCAACGGCCTATAATTTATCAGCAGGGGGGCCAATTGTTATGCCATACGCTAAAAATCTCATTTTAACGCCTATTTGCCCTCACACAATATATTCACGATCGATAGTCTTATCAGATAAAGACGTTATTGGTCTTAGAATTGTTGGACAAGGTGAAATAAGTTGTTGTATAGATGGACAAGTCAGAATGATGATTACAAATGAACACATAATTGAAGTAGAGCGTTCTGCGTATACTACTCAATTATTAAAGTTATCGGGTACAGATTTTTTAGATATTTTAAATAAAAAAATAGTTGAGAGGAGATAATATACTTATGAAGGAACAACGACAATCACAAATACTTAATTTGATAAGAGAATTTGATATAGAAACACAGGAGGACCTTGCTGAACGACTTGAAAAAGATGGGTTTAAGGTAACTCAAGCTACAATCTCAAGGGATATTCGTGAGTTAAAACTTACTAAGATGCCAAATAAAGAAAATATTCAAAAATATGTAGCTGTTGTAAATTCTGAGCCAGAATTATCAGAAAAGGTAATAAACGTATTTAAGGCAGGGTTTATGTCAGTTAATAAAGCCCAAAATATTTTGGTAGTAAAAACTCTTCCAGGAATGGGAAGTGCAGTAGGGTCAGCCATTGATGCGTTTGGATATGCTGAAATTGTAGGAACTTTAGCTGGAGATGACACGGTTTTTTGTGCAATGCGCCAAAACGAACATATGGACGATGTTATTAGAAGATTTGATGAAGTATTAAATTCTTAATTGGTAGACAATTTAATAAATAAAGTTTAGGGTTAAGGGACGATGTTCCTTCCCTTTTTTTGAGTATCCAAAAAAATAAACTGTTGATTATAGTTTATGAAATTGGGCAATACTTTAGGAAATTTATTATTAAATTAAGGAGGAAAAGTGTGTTAGTTAATTTACATGTAAAAAATATTGCTTTAATTCAAGAAGTTAAATTGGAGTTACACAATAATTTAAATTTATTTACTGGAGAAACGGGTGCTGGAAAATCTATGCTTATTGACTCAATTCAATTTGCAATAGGCAATCGTACCTCAAAAAATATTATCAGAAAAGGCGAACAATCGGCTTATGTTTGTTTGACGTTTAAAAATATCAATGAAAATGTTATTTCGTTTTTGCAAGATAATAATATTATTTATGAAAATGCTGAAATTTCAATAGAAAGAACGCTGTTTATTACTGGAAGAACTGTATTTAAAATTAATGGAGTAGGAGCAACTAGACAAAGTGTCAAAGAAGTTTCTTCCTTATTAATAGATATCCATGGGCAACATGAACCCCAATCACTTTTGGAAGCTAGCAAACATTGTGCATTGCTAGATAGTTTTGGTACGCAAAAATTTTTGGAGTTAAAAAATGAATATCAACAAATTTATAAACAATGGTATAGTGTTAAACAGCAATTAGAAAATAATGATATTGATGATAGAAAAAGACTTCAGTTAAAAGATATGTTGTCATTTCAGATTAATGAAATAGAAAGTTGTGACCTAAAGCCGAATGAAGAGGACGAGTTAAAATCGCAATATGAAGTCTTGGCTCATGCAGAAAAAATTTTAATCCAATGTCAGAAGGCGTACAATTGCATTGATGGAAATGAGGAGGCAGGAGTTACTACTTTGGTTGGTCGAGCGTCCCAAAATATTCAAGATGTTAGCCATATCAGTTCGGAACTTTTGGAGCTTTATAATCAGCTGACTTCTATTGAGGCTATGTTACAAGATGTTTCGTATGATTTGAGGCGTTATGTTGATAATATAGAATATTCTCCAGAAAAATTGACAGAAGTTCAAGAACGATTAGATATTATTTATAAACTCAAGCAAAAATATGGGAATAGTATAGAAGAAATTTTGGATTATCAACAAATTTGCCAAAAAGAACTTGATGAGCTGTTGTCTCATGAAACAAACAAAGAAGAATTAGAAAAATCTTTGTTTGAGTTTGAGAAGAAATTAACAAAATTAGGAGACGAATTAACGTCACAAAGACAAGGTATAGCGAATAATATAGAAAAATCTATTGATTTACATTTACATGATTTGCAAATGCCGTATGCACATTTTAAAGTACAAATAATTTCGGTGGATTATTTTTCAAAAAATGGTAAAGATGAAGTAGAGTTTTTAATTCAAACTAACCTAGGAGAAGATTTTCACCCTCTCTCAAAAATAGCATCTGGTGGAGAAATTTCACGTGTTATGCTTGCAATTAAAACGGTTTTGGTGTTGGGAGATACAATTGGAACTGTAATTTTTGATGAAATAGATACGGGTATTAGTGGAGTTGCGGCACAAAAGGTTGGCGAAAAACTTGCAACAATTGCGCAAAAACGACAAGTAATTTGTATAACTCATTTGCCACAAATTGCAGTGATGGCAGATGCACATTATTTAATAGAAAAAAATGTTATAGAAAATTACACTCAAACTTCATTAAAATTACTAATGTCGTTGCAAATTGAGCAAGAACTTTGTAGATTAATGGGTGGAATTGTGACAAAGAATACGTTAGAAAGTGCCAAAGAACTAAAGGATTTAGCGAGTTTATTTAAGCAAAATTTAGTATAAGTATGCTCGAGCTTTGTCAAATGATTAAAGAATGGAATAATTATTAGTAAAATCTAATATTAATTTTTAATGAAATTCCGATTAAAGGTTTGTTAATAACAGATTAAAAAACATAAAACTTCAAAATATCTCTTGAATAGTGTAGGCGTATAGGGTAGAATATTAGAGGTAGAAGACACAATAGAAAAGAATTAAAATTTTTACTTATTCGAGGAGGGGATTAAATGACACTATTGTTAAGTATTTGCCTAATAATTTCTTTAGGAGGCTGTGCTTATTTGTTTCAGAACTTGCAAAAATCTAAAAAGGAAACTGAGCTACTAACTCAAATTTTAGATTCAATGCCAGGTATTTTATCAGCAACTGATATGAATAAAAAGTGGCTTTTCATTAATAAGGCAGCAGAGAAAGCTTTAGGAAAATCACGTGACCAAGTTATGGGTCAAGGTTGCGAATCTTGGGGAGCACCACTTTGTCAAAGCGAAGCTTGTGGGGTTAACGCTTTAAGAAGTGGAAAAAACAAAACAGTTTACAATATGGGTGGGCAAGATTTCCACGTTGATGTAAACTATATCTCAAATGCAGCTGGACAAAGAATTGGGCATCTTGAAGTTGTTCACACTGTAAGTTTAGTAGAAGCAACTGGAGATTTAATTGTAAATAACGATGTTCTTATTAAAGAAATTGCAGCTAGTATGGACAGATTTACTCAAATCTCAATCGACACAGATAAGAATGCTAATGAATTATCAAACGGTATTACATTACAATCTGAAGTAATTGGTGGATTTATTTCTTCTATCGCAGAATTATCAGCTAGTTTAGAGCAAAATATTTCACACATTATTGAAACTAACGATATTTCTCAAACAGCAAGCGAAAAAGCTAGCATCGGTACTGAGTACATGAAAAATCTTATCGTTGCAATGAATGATATTAACCGTGCAAGTCTTAACATTGCAGAAGTTATTAAAATTATTGAAAGCATCGCAAGCCAAACAAACTTACTTGCGTTAAATGCTGCTATTGAGTCTGCAAGAGCTGGAGAAGTAACCTTTTGAGAAGTTTAGTAAATGATGAACTTCCCCATGACAATGCAGAAACATATTAATTTAGGTTGAGAAACTTGTTAAGTTTATATCTATTTTAAATATTCAACAGTCTGATTTATCAAAATGAATACAGATTGAGATTTACAATTCTACTGATTTTTCAATATATTTGCCATTTTTCACGTTAGTGTCAAACATGAGAACTAGATATTTGAACTCAGAAACTTTATTGCTGAGCATATATTGCCGGGTCATCTTCCATTGGAAAAACATTTAGACACTACTGAACTCGGACATGGGAGCTGGAATTATAACATCATCAGCCACATGTCTAAAATTGTGCAGGGTACACCAAGGTGAAGTAGAGATAATGGGAGAACACTGAAAGAATATTGAAACCACCGGCAAGGGATTTCAGTGGTTAATTATTTTTGTTTTTATTTTTTTTGGCTACAGTGTAGCTTTTGAAGCCATTATTTCAAAATGGCATGTGAGCTAACCTCTACCTGCATCATTGCACCACTTGAATATGTCATCATTCCACAAGGTTTCTGCAGGAACATGTTACAGCTGTGCGTATCACACCTAAAGCTGCTCCTGTAAATTGAAAGATATGCCAAAAATATACATTTATATTCCCGGCAGATGCATATTGGTATTTTCTCAGGATGTGTCAGCATCTCTGCACACTGCTTTACACTAGATGTAATGCAGCTGATGAGCTCGGTGCCACACTTATGAAAAAATTCCCATTAAAGAAGCTGTGCATTCTCTGGTAAAAAGGAAAAACAGCCAACACACACACCTATTGCATGTACACACACCCTCGCCACAAACCAATGTAAAAACCTTTCCCCTCACCTCATTTCCTTTGCTCTGTTGAACATGTGCTGCTCACCTTACCTTCAGAAAGGTCAAGTGCAGAACGGGTCTCCAGGCACACTGTCACCTAATTAAAAAGTAGTGGCGGAAGATGCATACCAGCTCCTGGGAAGCTGCAGCGGTTGGAAGCCGCCCTCAGGGGTAACCATCCGATTATGTCACATGCAGGCAAAGGCAGAGATTTGCATTACATTGTTCTAATGTAAATGTAAGAGATTTCTATAGTATCATGGGAGAAAAGGTACCCACTTACTCTTTCTGCCTGCAAACGCAAATCACTGAAGGCTGTGACTGATGAAAATTTAAAGCTGTGGTGGGCAGTTTATTTTTTGTATCACTGGGCAAGCATTTAATAATTCAGTTGATCTGAAAGAACACAACACATTTGGCACCCAACTCTAGCCTTAACCACTGACCCAAAAATCAGCTGTTTTCCAATTAAGGACATGGCTTTTGTCCCCAATTAACTGGTCTTAAGCCTTAAAAAGTGTCCAAAAAGTAGCGCAATCCACACCAAACACACATGCTGACATGCAATATTCACACACACACACACACACACACACACACACACACACACACACACACACACACACACCGTCAAAGCCAAAAGGAACACACAGCATTAAGTAAATTTACTCAAACGCCCAAAGATAAACACAAAACACACACATACTCACACTGACACACACAACGCTGGCCAGTCATCTGGCCTTATACAGGCATGATGGCGACCCATTGCCTTTCATGGGAGCTGACTTCCTGACATTCTGTCCTCAGGCTCTGTGTTCTCTGCAGCCCAACTAGATCATAATAGGGGAGGAGGGGAATGGAGGGAGAGAGAGCTGTAGACAAACAGACATAAAGCAAGGTTGCGAATGTAAAAGATGGAGGAAGAGGAATTGGGAAGAGGGTGAGAAAGGCAGATGGAAAGGAAGGAAAGAAGGAATGTGACAGAGCTGAGGGCACAGACATCCCCACACTCAAACCCATCAAACCAAAGGTAAGACTACACCTTCAAAGCGGGATGAAAACTACAAGGCAAAATTCCAAGATCATTTTATTTGTTTATCAATTGGAAGAAAAAGGTGTGTACATCTCAGTCTGCAAAGTGTTGACCGCGTGAACTTAAAGTATAACTAAACCCCCAGAGTGTCCTTTCTGGAATTCAAAAAATGCATCTAGAACGTGAACAAATGTGTCAAATTGGGCAACGTGAGGTGGCGGGGATTTACTGGGAGTAGATTGGGAGAATTGAATAGTTTGAGTAAGCTATCGTGATTGCACTTAGATTTAGCTGTTTGCATATTTTAGTTTTCCCACACGGGTCCACAGTTCATTTCATAAGCAGGTGGCTTCTGTTCACCAGCCCAGCCCGCCTTCACAGCAATGTGCAAAGAGAAAGTGAAACTTTAAGTCTGGCTGGTTATTCTTTTATTTCTTTAACAAATCTGAGTTTCACTCGACACTTAAGTGAGAGAACAGTTCGTACGTGCGATCTCCTTCACTGCGGCCTCTGTCTTGTTCAGAAATCGACAATCAGTTACTTCCTTGTTTGGCTGCCATTGTAGCATTAACTTTATTTGTTCAAGGTCCTCCTCACTAGGTCGAGCAGAGACTCTGCGCAGCAGCTGGGCATGTGTGCGTGTGTGTGTGTGTGTGTGTGAGAGAGAGAGAGAGAGAGTGTACATGCTGTCATATTAGTTTATTAAGTCAGATTGATCATGGATTTGGCGTTTATCTCACTGAAGAATAGGTTGGAATTTTTGCGGAAATGCACTTATATGCTTTTGTGCAAAGAGTTAAACTAGAGGATCAATAACACTCTTATTACTGCACAATAAATATCAAACTACACTTAAGAGGTTAATTTAGCCTATAGCTTAAAGACCGAAATTAGAGGGACTAGCTTGCCTGTAACAAATAAACAAACAAGAAAAACAACCTACAGTACATGCACTTCCCAGTCTCACAAATTTTTAAATCATTTATTAAAATCCAGTCAAAAATTGACACCTAAATGTACAAATTGTGGTTTTATGGATGTTGTGTGTCAGACAGTTTTCCTCATTGAGAAACAGAAAATCTCTTGACTTAAGAGGCAACCACTGGACAAAGTAAAGAAATCACAAGTTTCACTCTAAATTATTATTGTTATTTTTTTATAATTTTTATCTTTAAAAAAACTCTAGTGAACTTTTCAGTCTTTATGCTAAGCTAAGCTAGCTAGCTGCTCTCTGTAGCTTCATATTAAGTAGGACAAAAATGAGAGTTTTTTTTATTTATTTATTTGATAATTGGTGAACAAATGAGTATTTAGTGTCTTTTTCCGTAGTCTACCACCTAATAACCGATCAGTCTATCTAAAGACAATAGGAAAAAAAACCCTCAGTATTTTACATGTTTTGGGAAGACATGTCGACAAAACAGTCAGCTGTTTATGATGTTTAACGCACCCAATTTGTGAAGAAAAAAAAACATCAGTTTTTTCAGACATCCCTTTCTGTTGGACAGACAATAAAGTCACATGATAAGA
>LNZR01000086.1 GCA_002007365.1 Epulopiscium sp. Nele67-Bin005
GATGTATTCATAACCTGCTCCCTGAAGGTAAGTGTCCGACTGACAAATTAAAAAAAAAAAAGTGAGGAATGTCTTATTTCTTGAAACGCCTCTCATCGACTCTTTTCTCCTCTCTGTAGTGTTGCAGTTCCTTGACAGAGGATTGAAGGAATACCTGCAGCAGAACAGGTGAAGGAGCACATTTTTCATTTCATTTCTGTTTTATACTTACATTTATTTATACTATTTTAAGTGGTAATCTCAAAGATTTCATTCAGTTAATGTCTGTTGTTGTTAAGCTATCGCAAAGTGAGGTAAAACACTGTTGATTGACCCCCATGCCCTCTGATGAAAGCACTTATATTTGCAGTATTGCTGAGTACTGGATCTGTGTGTCTGTGGCGACATTCCCTGGCTAAGTAGCGATGCCTTTATGTCAGTCAGCAGGGGCTGGTCTGAGCCAAGGCTACAGGCTCACTCTTAGTTCTGTCCGGCCATTGTTGGTACTTTTCATTTCCTTTGAGTCACAATGGTGGATCAACGCACGGAGAAAATACAGCATCCAGAAAACAGCTCAAGTACAAGTACAGGTCCAAAGAAAAAGAAAACTCAACATTCTGCAGAAGGGAAACAGACTATCTACGACATCATTCAGTCGACCCTGTTTGGTTTTGACGTGAACTGTGGGCGATGAGGTCCAAGAGCACGCATGCAATTACAGCTCATCGCTAAAGGTGGTGTCAGAAACAATGAAACTCAAATCATTGAGATTACCACTTTTAAAAAAAGCTGCATCAGTGATCCTTGTTGCTTTTTTACCCGTTAATGTACAAATAGATGCGGCAGATATGACTGATCAATCTACTGGACTAAATGCAGTTTAAACTTTTTCATTTTCTGACAGAATCACTCCCAACTTCCACAGGGTCCTCCACCTTTGCCCTCAGTATTTGTCATCTTTAATTGACTTTTTGTATAGTGGACTATGTCACTACTTACCAATCCCATGTAAAGTCTCGAGGTCATTCAGCTGATGTTGTTGTTCATGATGGCCTACAGGTTTCCTTGCTGAGTCAAAACATTTATGTATACAGTGTCTACAATGAAAATGTGTCTAAAAGACAGATGCAGCAAAGACATACATTTTTGCTGCACTTGCTCTAGTAATGTAGTCATCTGACTCAACAGTGGTGATAAGTCACAGCTTGAGTAACTTGTCTGAAAGATAAATGTAAGATGCATTAATTGTTTTTGCTTGGCTTGATGTATAAACTCATCCAAACTGAAACAGGGCTGAGGAGACAGCCTCATTAACATAACAGACATATGCAACGAGACACATGACTTGTTTTAGCTCGGCTGTGAGCACAGTGTAAAATTGATTTGTTTGGCTGCAGCTTGAATAAGGTTTAAGAAAACAGATGTATGTTTAGGTTTGACTTTTGTGTTTGTCTCTGCTCATATTATGTTTTTGTCTCAGAGGAGTTTTATCAAAAGGCACATCACCCATGGCTTCTCATATGCTTGTATGATGGTGTGGACAAACTGTGCTGGTAATGCGTACATCTTACTTCATCTCAATTAGCTGTAATGTAATACTGTGTGTTACGATCTGGCATTAAGCTTGTGTGCTGATGAAAGCTCAAAAACGTAGAGAAAAGCGAACGTGTCAGGAAATATGACTGCACAGCGAAGGAGGTTAGTTGTGTAGGAAAGTGAAAATAAGACACATCAGACTTCTCACGCTGACTGCATTGGACAGTTTGACCACAGAGTGAGGCGCATTCACTAAACTAAGCTGAGCTGTGTGCTGCTGCTGTGGGTGCTTTTTAGGCAAGATCGAGGGATAAAAACTGCAATTCATCTTGAGTATTCTCAGGGCAAATTAGCAGAGCTGAGCTAAAAGGCTTACCAAAAAAAAAAAAAATGTAAATACCATCCTTTGCCTTCAGAACAGCTTGGTCCTTTAAAATGCTATTTTACAAGTGCTAAAGTGTGTGAAGTGGGATATTGGATTGTTCTTGTCCTCAAGGAAAGATTTCAATTCTTTGAGGGATGAAGGTGGTGGATCTACAGGACAGAAACTGGTTATATTTAGACACGATGGAGGCGATGGATTAGGGTTATAATACTGGTATGCGTTATTTAGTATGATAAGATAATATATATACATTATTATAGTTTTAATAAATTAGAAAATTTAACTGCTATAAGGGGATATCACCAAAATGCTTTAATATGCAAAATTGTTAAATATGAGTGAGGTAAAAAATGAACACAAAAGCTTTATATAAACTAGAATTTCACAAAATAAGAGAGATGTTAGCAGCATATGCAATTACTGATATTGCTAAAGAAAGTATTTTGAATTTGATACCAACATCTAACCCAAGTGAAGTTAAACTGCTTCAGCAAGAAACTCAGCAAGCTTTGACGATGAGTCTAAAAAAAGGTAGATTGCCAATTGGAAAATTTAATGAAATTACAACTGCCAGTAAAAGATTAGGTGTAGGAGCAATTTTAAACAGCCAAGAATTATTAAACATGGCTAAAGTTTTGAAGGCATCACGTCTTATTAAACGGTATTCTAAAGAAGAAGTTGATGGTTTAAAATATGATAGTTTAATTCCTTACTTTGATTTATTGGCAATTTATCCAGATATTGAGCATGAAATTGATAGATGTATTTTGTCGCCAAATGAATTTTCAGATGAGGCAACACCTGAACTTTCTCAAATTAGAAAACAAAAAAATCGATTGCATAATCAAGTGCGAGAAACTATACAAAGTATTATACATGGTCAAAGGTTTCAAGATATGTTGCAAGAAGCTGTAGTTACAATGCGTCAGGAGCGTTATTGTGTTCCTATTAAGGTTGAGTATAAAAATGCATTTAAAGGGATTATACACGACCAATCTTCAACAGGAGCTACAGTGTTTATTGAACCAGAGGCAGTAGTTCAGATGAATAATCAAATTCGTATTTTAATAGGAAAAGAGAACGAAGAAATTAATAAAATTTTGGCTACATTAAGTGAGTTAGTTGCGCCAATTACTAAGGAGTTGGAGATTTCTTTTAAGACTATTTGTGAACTTGATGTTATTTTTGCAAAATCTGAATTTGCACTAAAAACTAATTCTCGTTCGCCAAAACTTAATCAAAAGGGCTATGTGAATATTATTGAAGGTCGTCACCCTCTTCTAAATCCTGATGAAGTTGTTCCTATTAATGTTTATGTGGGTAAAGATTTTACAACGCTTCTTATTACAGGGCCAAATACTGGTGGGAAAACTGTAACATTAAAAACGGTAGGATTATTTACATTGATGGCTCAATCAGGGCTTCAAATTCCAGCAAAAGAAGGTAGTGAATTAGCTATATTTGATGATGTTTTTGCAGGTCTTGGAGATGAGCAAAGTATTGAACAAAGTTTGAGTACATTTTCAGCTCATATGAAAAATTTGGTTGAAATTATAGAAAATATGACTATGAATTCATTGGTTTTATTAGATGAGGTAGGTTCTGGGACTGACCCTATAGAAGGTGCTTCATTAGCTATGGCAATCCTTGAATATATGAGAAAACAAGGAATTCGTACAGTAGCTACTACTCATTACAGTGAGTTGAAACTTTATGCAATATCAACTGATAAAGTAGAAAATGCTGGCTGTGAGTTTGATGTGGCTTCGCTAAGACCTACGTATAAGCTGATAATTGGTATCCCTGGAAAGAGTAATGCATTTTCAATCTCAAAAAAGCTAGGGTTGCCAGAACATCTAATTAATAATGCTAGGTCGTACTTAGAAAAAGAAAATGTGAAGATGGAAGATATTTTAGTTGAACTTGAGTATAATAAAAAGATTGCTGAAATTGAAAAGGAAAAGGCCAAGCAGTTTAGACAAGAAGCTAAGCAATATAAAGATGAATTAAAAAAGCAACGTGAGAAATTAGAAGTATCCAAGCAAAAAATATTACAACGTACACAAGAAAAAGCAGATAAGATGTTAAAGGAAGCTGAAATTGAAACGGAGAAAGCGCTTAAGGAAGTTAGGCAAGCTGCAAGAAAAGCGCAAGCTTCGATTGATGAGCAAGAGCTTCATGGAGTAAAGAAAAATTTAACGAATACAACTAGTAAGCAGGCAGGTTTGATTAGTAGTAAAGTTGGGGCAAAAAATCAAAATACAAAAGCACTTTCTTCTGTTAAAAAGGGGGAAGAGGTTTTAATTACAACGATGAACCTAAAAGGGATAGTAATTGCTCCTCCAAATCAAAAAGGTGATGTTAAAGTGCAAGTTGGGATTGTTCCTATAATTACAAATGTTTCTAATCTTGCCAAAGTTAAAGAAACACAAAATAATACCTCGAACAAACCAAAGAACACAAGAGGTGGTACATCTCATAGAGTGAGTAAAACTATGAGTATTAGTGCAGAGATTGATATTAGAGGACTTTTGGTTGATGAAGCACTTCCTGTTGTGGATAAATATTTAGATGATGCATATTTATCTGGGTTAAAGCAAGCAACAATTATCCACGGAAAAGGAACAGGAGCTTTACGAAGTGCAGTTACTTCGATGCTTAGAAAGCACCCACATATTGAAAGTTTTAGGGCTGGAAAATATGGTGAAGGAGAGATGGGAGTTACTGTAGTTACAATTAAAAGTTAGTGATGGATTTAAAATAGGAGGGGATTTTTATGAGTAAAGTAAAAATATTAATAGTAGATGACGATCAAAATATAGCAGAGCTTATTTCTCTATATTTGCAAAAAGAAGGGTACGATACAAAGGAGGTACACACTGGAAAAGCTGGAGTTGAAGTTTTTACAACGTATGAGCCAGATTTAGTTTTATTAGATATTATGCTACCAGAAATGGACGGATATGATGTTTGTAAAGAGATACGTAAAACTAGTAAAATTCCTATAATTATGCTAACAGCAAAATGTGATACTTTTGATAAAGTGTTAGGGCTTGAGCTTGGTGCAGATGATTATATTAGTAAACCATTTGACCCAAAAGAACTAATTGCAAGGGTTAAAGCTGTTTTGAGACGAAGTGTAATTACTGATGAACCAGTTGATACAAGAAATAAAATTGTGCTTGAAGATTTGATTATTGATAAGAATAATTATTCAGTGACGTTCCAAGGAAGACTTATAGAACTTCCACCAAAAGAACTTGAAGTATTATATTTTTTGGCATCAAATCCACGTCAGGTATTTTCTAGGGAACAACTCCTAGACAAAATTTGGGGGTATGATTTTGTAGGGGATACACGTACTGTTGATGTGCATATTAAAAGATTAAGAGATAAATTTGTAGGTGATCATTCATGGGCAATAAAAACAGTTTGGGGAGTAGGGTACAAATTCGAGAAATAATAAAAAATAAATTTCGATACAAAACTATATTCGGGAAATTGTTTACGATTTATGGAAGTATGTTGTTTTTGTTTTTGTTTACGTCGTTGTTTATTTTTGTAGAATTATATAGAGCTTATTTTATAAATTATATACAAAACTCTATGTTAAATCACGCAACCCTGATTGCTAATACGTATGAACAATTAGCTCAAGAGAATTCTTTTAGTGAGAGTACATTTGATACTGTTATAATAGAAGTAAATGTTTTATCATCTATGATGAATGCGTCAACATGGCTTGTAGATAAACAAAATAATATGTTATCCCTCTCAGATGTTGAGGAAGAAGGAATTATTGTTAAAAATTTGATGACATCATCAGATATAGAAAAGGTATTTACAGGAGAAAGTATAAAAATTCTTCATGGATTTGAGGAATATTTTTCAGACCCTGTAGTATCAGTTGGTTATCCGATTAGGATTAATGGCGTTATAGATGCAGCTTTAATTATTCATGCGCCTATGCCAGAACTTATTAAAACAGTAAATGATGTCTACTTAATTGCTTTTTCAGTAGCCGTTGTAGCAGGTTGTGCATATATTTTTATAATCTATAATATTGCAAAAAAACTTACTGAACCAATAAAAAATATGAGCTATGTAGCACGAGATATAGCAAACGGAAATTTTGAACAAGAGATTAAAATTGATAGTTATGATGAGTTGGGAGAGTTGGCTGATGCTTTTAATCATATGGCTAAGAAGTTAAATGACGTTGATGCAAGTCGAAAAACATTTGTAGCTAACGTTTCCCATGATATGCGTAGCCCTCTTACATCAATGCGTGGATATATGATGAGTATTGTTGATGGGGTAGCTCCACCAGAAAAGATTGCTCATTATAATCAAATAGTGTTGGATCAAACTGAGCGACTTATAAAGCTCACAAACGATTTATTAGAGCTTAATAGATTAGAAGATGGAAGATTTCCTTTAAATTTGAGTATATTTGATATTCATGAATTAATTCGTGATTTGGTGTATCAATTTGAATGGATAATTAAAGATAAAGATATCAAATTTAATTTGGTATTAGATGGAAATAGCCAGTTAGTAGAAGCTGATGATAGTAAAATTATAAGAGTTTTACAAAATTTATTAGATAATGCGTGTAAATTTGTTGATATTGGTGGAACTATAGAGATAGAAACTGTGGTTGATAAATCAAAGCTTTGGGTAGTTGTTAAAAATACGGGAACTATTTTACCCAATGAAGAGCTTGAGAGGGTTTGGGATAGATTTTATAAATCCGATTCGTCACGTGGAGAAAATACAATGGGTATGGGTCTTGGTCTTGTAATTGTAAAAGAAATTATAAAGCAGCATAATGAAACAGTTGCAGTAGAAATTGTGCAAGGTTCAGTTATTAAATTTTATTTCTCATTAGAAAGAATAGATGATTAACCCAAGTTTATTGGGCTAAAACATATGTTTAAGTGTTAAAATAAGATTTTTTTTATTAGTTTTAAGTTGAGAAATTCGGTTTCTATTTGCTCCTGAAGGGTGAGGAAATCCGATTAAGATTTGATATGGGTTAATAAAATTTTCTTTGGCAAGCTGGGCAAGAACACTTTCTACAGCTGTGCCAAGGGGAATGATTGGGATATTTTGGTCTAAATTTGTTAATTCGTTAGATAAATTATTTTTTATATAGGTAATTAAAAATTGATTTCCTAAAAGTTTTGGTGAATGCCCGTTATAGTTATTTTTATTCACAAATGTAGGGTGTTTTATAAGTGAAGTTGTATGGATAAAGGTGTTTTCTTGTTCAAATAAAGAGGAGCAACTTTTGATATTCAAAATATTATTTAGTTCAATCTCATCTAACATATTAATCAGAGAAGTTCTGAGTGTCCCCGAAAATCTGGCTTTATCTTTGCACATTTTTTGTATAGTAGGTATATCAATATTATTTTTAAGACCTTCTCTTGCTGTAGAAATTGCCGTATTCATCTGCGAAAATCCTGGAGTAATTCCTATAATTAGAAGTTTTGATTTGGTGTTTATATATTCATTGTGAGGAGCATAATAGATTTCTAAATTATCTTTTTTATCTAGGAGTAAATCTTTAATAAGTAGATCATCTTTGGTGTATTTTATTTTATCAGGTAATGATAATAGTATATTTTGGTATTCATATAAAGTACTCATAAAATCTCCTTATAATTTTGATGATTATATAGTAAGGCAACCAGATTTATTTTTCAAGGGAGAATTTTAGAAAGGAGCTGAGATAATGAAATCCACCCACCAACAAGAAAAAGAGGAAGAAGATTTTTCACCTGATTACTATGAAAGTAATATTTATTATGAAGATAAAAATTATACTAGTCGCCAAATAGTTACTTTAAAAATGTTGGCTACAATTATTCTCATAGGTGGAGTAGGTAGCCATATGGTATATTGGGGATATAATATGACTACAAGCTATAGTTATGAGTTTTTTAATAGTATTTATGGAAACAATATGCTAGGCAAAACAATTCAATCTGACACCAAAGTTGAACCAGTGTTTGCAAATCAAGGGATTGCTGAAATTGCAAGGACTGTGAGTAAGAGTGTTGTTTCTATTATAAGTCATAGTTATGGGATTGTTCCTGTGTTTGATCAATCAGCGTTAGGTTCAGGGGTAATTTTTTATGATGATGATGACTATTTTTATATTTTATCCAATGCGCATGTAGTTGATGATGCAAATGATTTGGAAATTAATTTTGCAAATGGAGAAAAAGCAAGAGGTCGATTAATTGGAACTGATACGGCTGTTGATGTGGCTGTAGTTGGAATTAGAAAGATTGATATGCCACAGGAATTAGAAAGTTCAATTGAGATTGCCCCACTTAGTAATAATAGCAATTTAAGAGCTGGAGATTTAGCAATTGCAATAGGTAGTCCGATAGATGAGGCCTATCAAAATAGTGTAACGGTAGGTGTTGTTAGTGGGGTTACTCGTGAGGTTAATATAAATGGGACAGTTATTAATTTAATCCAAACCGATACAGCAATAAACCCTGGAAATAGTGGGGGTGCTTTGGTTAGTGAGAGTGGTCAAGTAATTGGAATTAATACAGCTAAGCTTAGTGGAGGAAAGGTTGAAGGAATGGGGTTTGCCTTACCAATTGAGGATATTTTGCCTTTGGCCTATAATTTGATAGAGTCGTATAACGAATAATGTGTGTACTGTAGGCGATTGCTTACAGTAATTTTTTTGCATAAAAAAACTTACACACTAGTTAAAGTATGTAAGCTATAAAATTTAAAATGGAGTTCTAAAATTAATATCCCAATTTTGTAAGTATTTATATTTATTAGAAGTATGCTCATCTAATGTTGTGCTAAATGCATGAGAACCTGTGTTTGATTCTTTTAGCACATAATAAAAGTAGTTATGCTCATCAGGTACAATTGCTCCTAATAAAGCTTCTTCTCCTGGGCAAGAGATTGGTCCAATTGGTAAACCTAAATATAAGTAAGTATTATATAAAGAATCAGTTACTAAATCATCTTCAGTAATACGTTTTGTCAAACTATATTGTACGGTAGAACTAAGTTGTAGAGCCATAGCGTGATGTAGCCTATTATAAATTACCCCCGCAATCATAGGACGCTCAATAGTAAGTCTTGCTTCATTTTCTACAAGTGATGCTATAGTTAAAATTTCATGTAGGGTATAAGGATTTTCGCTAAACTCATAGGCATATTTATTTATTACCTGTTCAAAACGTTGTAGCATTTTGTCTATAACTTCTTCGGCTGAAGAATTTTTGTTAAAAAAGTATGTGTCAGGGAACAGGTAACCCTCTAGTCGATATTTTACCCCTGTAGGAATATCGGCTAAAAAATGATAATCAAAATGTGAATTATCAACAGCAGCTAAAAATGATTTTGAATCCACTACACCATAACTCTCAAGTGTTGATGCAATTTGAGAAATAGTATACCCCTCTGGAATTGTAACTGTAACAGTGGATTGTTCTTTTGTAGCATCAGCAGTTACTGTGTCTAGAATTTGAGTATTTGACATTGTGCTATGGATTGTGTAAGTTCCTGGAACAAGGTCATTGCTATACCCAAAAATAGTACCTTGACCTACAAACCATTGTTTAGAACCAATCAAATCTTGTTCTAATAAATAATCGGCTAAGCTATCAAGCGTCGTGGTTGGTGTAACTGTGATTTCTACTTCTTTAAACGTTTTGTTTAGATGACGGCTTGAATCTTCTAGGACCATATCAACCCCCGATTGATATGATTTTTGCGTAATCCATACTACCCCTGATATTGCAATAAAAGTAAGTAATACGCCAAATATAATGTTTGCAAGTAATCTTATTTGATTTTTTTTCATAACTTTCTCCTTCTGATGACGTGTGACCTTGTTAAGTAGCAAATATCGTTTGACTTATATAAATAATAAAATATTTAAAGAAGCCTATATAAAGTTTTATACCCCAAAAAACTAAACTTTATTATAAGAACTTAACAACACCAAAACCTGTTATTTAAATTATAACTATTTTTGCTTAAATAATCAACAAAGAGCTTACGCAATAAATACCAAATTATCTTATGCAAAGTAGTATTTTGAATTAATTTAGTGATTGGTTTAGTAATTTTTTTATAAAATACAAGCTAAAAATACACAATTTCTCATCAGGAGATTATTTCTAGTTCCAATTTTTACTATAAAAAGCTACAATTCAACAAAATGAAAAGTTGAAATATTTTTTAAAAACTGATATACTAGGATTGTTAAATAAAGGAAGGGTGAATAAAATGAAAAAATTAGCTTGGATTTTAGGTCTAGTAGTAGTACTTGGTCATCAAGTAGATATTTATGCTACAGAAAATGAAATTATAATAGAAGAAAGTTTTGAAGAAGAATATATTTATGCGAGAACGCCAAAAGAACTAGAACGTACAACACCAGATTTATTTGTTGGAGAAATGCAACAGGCTACAGGAAAACTAAAATTTTCAAATGCTGAGGCATTATTTTACACTTTAGAAGGTACAGATTATTTTTATCTTGAAAAACAATTTACAGATATTAATAACTTTGATATAAATCCAACATTAATTAGCAGTATAACATCTCAAGATGAATACATAGTATCACTTGCACCACAAGTAGTTTACGTTGATAGTTTACAAAGCTACTATATGGAAAATGATTTTGGATACTTTATTCCAATACATGCATTAAGTGGAAGCTACGAAATTGAAGCTGATGGAGATAATTACAATTTAGCTACTAAAGCTGTTCAACTAAAAGATTTACTTACCCATGATAATAATTCTATTACAAACCATCACTCATCTAACTTGAATGTGATGTATACAGATGTTTTCTTTGGCTCACAAGGGTTTTACGCTGTAAAATCTGAAGTATTTGGGCTAGAGCCTAACTTGGTTTGCGAAGTATTGCCAGCAGATAATAACCAACCAATTATTAGATATATTGATGCAATTACAGATGATAGTAACAACTATTATATTTTTAGTGAGGATTACATAAATCAACAGGAGTTAATAATTCATAGTAATACAGCATACCAAATTTCTCAAATTAATCCTCAACTTTTTATAGAAGAAATAGTTCAAACAATTGTGGAAGTAGTTCAATCTCCAACTATTTTGCCATCAATTATTGAGCCTGAACCAGAACCTGAGCCAGAGCCAGAACCAGTAGTTACTCAAACATCAACGTCAACATCGAGTTCAACTGCATCAACAGCATCATCAAGCCTAAATGATTTATTTAAAGAAACTTTTATTTATGGAACAATGAAATATGCTACAAATGGATTTGAAAAAGGTCAAACAGTAGAAATTCATCGAGCTCATAAAGGTGAGAGATATTATATTAATCATAATGGTTCAACAGTTACAGTTCCTTGGGATAGTGTAACTATTCCTTCTGACCCAACGCCTCTTGCACAAGCTACTGACGCACAAATTGAAGAATTCATTAATGCTCAGGGGTTAACAAGTAGCACTCCATATTTGGTATGGACGGATTTAGCTCGCCAAAGAACTTACGTTTTTGAAAAACAAAGTGGTCAATGGAAATTAACTAGAAATTTATTATCTTCAACAGGTAAGAATGTTACTCCAACTCCAAAAGGAACATATTCTTTGATGGCATACGTCCCTTATTTTGGGGTAAGCAAAGGGTATATGTGTAAAAATGCTGTTCAGATTACAGGAGATTACTTATATCATTCTTTAATCTATGATGTAACAGGAAGCTATTTATTAGAAGGTAAAGGAGTACTTGGGCAACAGGCTTCTGATGGTTGTGTCCGTTTTTCTCCTGAAGATAGTGAATGGTTCTATAATACTATGCCTCTTGGTACAACTGTTTGGATTAGATAATTTATTTTTATATTTTAGGAGCAAGATGAGGGTTTCTTGCTCTTTTTTTATGTCAAAATTTCATTTTAAAAATCAAATATACTTTTCAAAGTTCAATCTAAAACACTCCAACTTAAAATCCAAAAGTAAAACTGACTTTTATTGGTAAAATTGGAAATGTTCTTGCGTCCTATAATATCTAATTATTACCATAAAATCAACAGGAAATATTTACCAATAAATTTCCAGCTAATTATTAAGTGGATTTTAAATTTAAATTATTATTGATGAGCAAAATTATTTTATATTATTTTAAATAGGAAGAATTACCCTACAATTTCAAAATTGCTAAAATTTTTGGTAAAAAACCCTTGACTAGGAAAAAAATTCTAATAAAATAGTGAACAAAGCAATAGTTTGCTGTAGGCGTAACCCCAAGAACGTACTGCCTAACTTAGCCTCAAATAAATTTTTTTGAAATTATTAAAGATAAATTGGCATAAAATTAAGCTTATGATAGAATATTAAGTTTATCAAACTTAATTAGGAGGCTTATCATGGAAAAAAAATCTAAAATGGCTTGGGAAAATTACACACAGCAAGATAAAGACGAATTGTTTGCTTACAGTGAAAGATATCGTCAATTTATTTCTAACAATAAAACAGAACGTGAATGCGTAATTTCTATGATTGAAGAAGCGAAAAAACATGGTTATGTGGACGCTGAGGAATATATTAAAAATTCAACACCTCTTAAAGCTGGAGATAAAATTTATGCAAATTACAACGATAAAACTTTAATAATGTTTTGTATTGGTAAAGAGGATATGGAAAAAGGAATGAACCTTTTGGGTGCGCACATCGATTCACCAAGGCTAGATTTAAAGCCAAATCCACTTTATGAGGATCATAACTTAGCAATGTTAAAAACGCATTATTATGGGGGCGTTAAGAAGTATCAATGGGTAGCAATGCCACTTGCACTTCATGGGGTTGTTGTAAAAAAAGATGGAACAGTTGTAAACATTGAAATAGGGGAAGACCCACAAGATCCAGTTCTTGGAATTAGTGATTTATTAATTCATCTTGCTGCTGAACAGATGGATAAAAAACTTAAAGATGCAATAAAAGGTGAGGATTTAAATATTTGCCTTGGAACTTTACCGCTTGATACAGAGGAGAAGGATAAAAAGGAAAAAGTTAAGGCTAATATTTTAAAACTTTTAAATGATAAATACGGAATATGTGAGGAAGATTTTTTCTCATCGGAACTTCAAGTTGTACCTGCTGGAATGGCTAGGGATTATGGCGTTGATAGAAGTATGATTATTGGGTATGGGCAAGATGATAGGTCATGTTCTTATGCATCTTTTGAGGCACAACTAGAGGTAACAAATCCTCAAAAAACAACGGTTTGTGTGCTTGTAGATAAAGAAGAAATTGGGAGTGTTGGGGCATCGGGAATGCATTCTAAATTTTTTGAAAATACGATTGCTGAAATTTTAGGCTTGCAAGATGGCTATTCAGATATTAAACTAAGAAGGACACTTGCACACTCGAAAATGTTATCATCAGATGTAACTGTTGGCTACGACCCTAATTTTCCATCGGCTGTAGAAGAAAAAAATACAGCTTATTTTGGAAAAGGCGTTGTGTTTATGCGTTACACAGGTTCAAGAGGTAAATCAGGCTCTAATGAGTCAAATGCTGAATATGTTGCGTATCTTAGAAATATTATGGACGATAACAATGTAATTTGGCAAACAGGGGAACTTGGTAGAATTGACCTTGGAGGAGGAGGAACAATCGCTTATATTTTAGCTCAATATGGAATGGACGTTATAGATTGTGGTGTTCCAGTTCATAGTATGCACGCTCCTTGGGAAATTACTAGTAAGGTCGACTTGTATGAAATGAGAAAGGCGTATGTTGCGTTTTTAAAATACGCTTAAATTTATGGTGATAGATTGGGGTATTTGGAAATTCAAATGCCCCTATTATTTAGGCTCACCAAATTTATATTTAAAGGAGAAACAAAATGTCAAACCCAGTAGTAGCAATTACTGTAGAAGGTAGAGGGGTAATTACGGCTGAACTTTACCCAAATATTGCTCCAATTACAGTAGAGAACTTTTTAAATTTAGTTAACGAGGGATTTTATAACGGTCTAACTTTTCACCGTATTATTGCAGGATTTATGATACAAGGTGGTTGCCCAGATGGAAATGGAACAGGTGGCCCAGGGCATCATATTAAAGGTGAATTTGAGGCTAATGGAGTAAAAAATGAATTAAAGCATACAGCAGGAATTTTATCTATGGCAAGAAGTCAAGATTTTGATTCGGCAGGTTCACAATTTTTTATTATGCACGAATATTCACCACATTTAGATGGACAGTATGCAGCATTTGGAAAAGTAATTGAAGGAATGGATATTGTAGATGCAATTGCAACTTTGCCTACAAGTTTATTTTCTGATTCTCCAAAAAACCCAGTTGTAATTGAGAAGATTGAAGTTGTAGAGTAAGGGGAGAAGTTTATGGGATTTATTGATTTACATTGTGATACAGCATGTCGCATATTTGAACAAAATAAAAATTTGTATGAAAACGACCTTCATATTGACATCAAAAAATTACAACAAGGAAATTATTACGCACAATGGTTTGCGTTTTTTGTAAAGCTTGAAACTCTTGGAGAAGAAACAGCATTTTCTAAGTTTAATAGAATGTATGATTATTTTATGAAACAACTTGAACAAAATAAAGAGTATATTTCTGTAGTTTCAACAGCTGAGCAATACAAAAAAGCTAAACAAGAAGGCAAAGTTGCTGCTTTTTTATCTACGGAAGAAGGTGAAATTGTAGCTGGAGGATTGGATAAAGTTGATTATATTGAAAGTTTAGGATTAACTTTGATGACTCTAACTTGGAATTACAAAAATAGTTTAGCTTGCCCACACCAATTAGGCGGAGGGCTTACTCCATATGGAAAAGAAGTTGTAGACTATGTAAATCATAAAAATATGTTTCTTGATGTTTCACACCTTTCAGATGAAGGGATTGATGAAATATTAGAAATTTATAAAAAACCTCTAATTGCTTCTCATTCAAATGCTCGTGAAGTTAGAAATGTAACTAGAAATTTATGTGATAGGCATATAAAAGCTATTGCCAATACTGGTGGAGTAATTGGAGTGAATTTTTATAGTGGATTTTTATCATCTAATCCAAAAAGTACAATTAAAGATATAAAAGCTATGGTAGATTACCTTTATAAAGTAGGGGGAATTGATGTTGTAGCAATGGGTACAGACTTTGACGGAATTGATTGTGAATTAGAAGTATCAAATGGTTCACAAATGGGAAGACTTATACAGGAATTGGAAAAAAGCTATAGTGCTGATGAGATTGAGAAAATTACCTACAAAAATACGGAGAGGCTTATTTTAGAAAACTTAAAATAAGTGGTAGGTTAAATTTTTTTGTACAAATCCGAAATAATTTTTGTATTAATAAATTAAGCAATTATATTTGAAAGGAGATTTAGATTATGTCAGAAAATAAAGGTTGTGGCTGTGGAGGTCACGAAGAAGAAAATCACGCAGGAGGTTGTTGTGGTGGAGGAAATGATGGTTGTGGTTGTGGAAGCCGTAATAGCGAAGAACAACCAGTAATCTACATTACTTTTGAAGGTGAAGAAGAAGAAGTAGCTTGTGATGTTCTTGGTGTATTTGAATTTAACGAAAAAGAATATATTGCACTTGTTCCTCAAAGTGAAGAGTATGATGGAGAGCTTTTAATTTACCACTATAATGAAACTGGTGATGAAGTTGAGCTTGATGAAATTGTATCTGATGAAGAATACGAACAAATTACAGATGCCTTTAACGAATTATACTTTGGATTATAAAAAAAGCTAGACATATCGTCTAGCTTTTTTTATTTAGCATTATATGGTTGATAGTTAGTTCCAAAATTACTATTCCATTCAGTATATTCTTGAGGAGCAAGTTCTTTATACAAAATAGTTATATTACCATTTTCATCTTCATATGAGTCAGCAAAAAAAACTTGGTCAGCATATTTTGTATTAAGTAAGTCGGTATTTTTTAGAACTTTAGTTGCTCCATACATTAAAATACGTCCATTATATTGGTCATTATGAATTAAATCTTTCCCAATTCCCCCGTCCTCATTGATTAGTGTCCCATAACTTTTTAATGGTTCAGTAGTCACTGCATCATTTACAACGCCCCCAATAAGTGCCAAAACAATTGCTCCTCCAACTAATGCCCCTATAGGTGAGCCACCCTTTTTATTTGTATTTTCCATAGTCGTCCACTCCTTCTCTCTTTTTCAAAAAACAAAAAGGAGGTGTATCGACACCCCCTAAAATTATCTCATTAGGATATAAACCATATAACACGCATAAGATGCTACAAAAAATCCACCTTCAGGTCGATTGATTTTCTTGCCTGTAAGTGCAAATATATATGCTGTTACAATTACTGCTATCATAAAGAAGATATCTATAAATATATCGGAATTTAGTGGTATTGGGTTAATTGCTGTTGAAACCCCAAGTATTAAGAAAATATTGAAAATACTTGAACCAATAACATTTCCTAGTGCCATATCGCTTTGGCCTTTTTTTGCTGCTGTAACAGAAGTTACAAGCTCTGGAAGTGATGTTCCAATGGCAACGATAGTGAGGCCTACCAGACCTTCGCTCATACCCCAAATTAAAGCGATTTCAGAGGCATTATTAACTACCATATCTCCCCCTAATACAATTCCTAATGCACCACCTATTGACATCAAAATACTTTTGCTCATAGGCATACATTCGATTTCATCATCATCTGACCCGTTATCTCTATTAGATAATGCAGATGCTATCAAATAATACATAAACATTGAGAAGAAGATTAATAATAAAATTCCATCAGCACGGCTAATTACGTTCATAGTTTGGTCTTGCAATGCAACGTCAAGGCCTAAAATAAATAAAATTATCCCTGCTAAAATTGTAAATGGAAATTCTTTGGCCAAAATATCTTTATCAACAGCAAATGGAGCAATTAACGCTGAAACTCCAATTACCATTAAAAAGTTGAATATATTTGACCCCAAAACATTTCCGATTGCAATAGCGTTATCTCCACTTAAAGCTGAGGTGATACTTACTGCTAGCTCGGGCGCACTTGTCCCAAAAGCTACAATCGTAAGACCTATGAGCAGTGGTGAAACGTTGAGTCGTGTGGCGATTGATGAAGCTCCATCAACAAAAAAATCAGCCCCTTTAATTAATAAAACAAATCCAATTAACAATAATACATAGTACATTTTTCTAGTCCTTTCTATTCTTTCGTAACAACATTATGCCTTCCCTAAAATTGTCTTATTTTTATTGTGGTCTAATTTTGAATATATTATACACCTAATTAATAAAACAAAAAAGACCTTTGAAACAACTTTTATACACACAGTATAAATTAGATGCTTCAAAGGTCTTGCAAACAAGGTATTCTTGCAAATTAGCCGAGCAAATTTAATTGCTGTATTGACGACTAATTTCATGTTGCTACTCCCCTTTAAGGAAATATTTATTTATACTGCATTATATGTTTGTCCACGAATTATTGTTACAAAAATACTAAACTTGTCTTAGTATACATCATTTTGTTAATACATACAATATTTATGATAAAGATGTTATTAAGTTAATGGGATTAGTCTATTTTTAGGTGGGCGTACTTTGACTTTTCCAAAATATAAAAAATTACAACTTAATAATGGTCTAATAAATGGAGGTTTTGTTATGAAAAGATATTTAGAAAATGTTCTTCAAGGATTTATTAATGATAATGAACGTATTAAAATTGCTTCACTTATGAGAGAACGCCCAGATTTTGTAGTTATGGACGTAAATAAAGATGGAATGCCTGAAATTATTGTTTCGCTTGAGTGTGAAAAACAAGGTTATATTGGGATTTTTAAACGCCATAATTACAAGTGGTATTTGGCACATACGGCTGAAGAAAAAACGGATATGGCTCTTTACAACATGATAAATAAGGTAAATGTTAGCAAAAATTGGATTTTGACAAGGCTACAAGAAGATAATTTTGACCCAACTCAAAATATTGAAATGTCTGAAATTGTAAAGACTGTAAACCCAACTTGTATGTGTTTGATAGATGAGCAAATGTATTGTGGCACGATTTATGAGGAAGAACCAAGTGTGTTAGATGAAATTTTGGATTATACAGAGGCTGATGTTACTGGAGATGGTCAGGAGGAAAAAATTTATTTGATGGGTAAACGACCATATAATGATGGACGTGAGTTTATTTCAAATATGTACATACGAATGAAAGATGGTCATACTCAAAAAGAAACTATTATTCCTATGAAAGTAAATAAAGGTTATGCTCCAAAATTATTTATTGGTGATTTTGATAAAAATGGAATAAATGATATTATGGTAACATTCTACAAAGGTGGAAGTGGAGGATATAATTTTGCTTATATTTTTTCAACTTGGAAAAATGAGCCAGAGTTAATATTTGATACGGAGCAATTTAATGAAGAATTTGGTGGAAATGTTAAATATGAAGATGGGCATAAAGTTAGAGTTTCAACTACAAAACCTAAAAAGGAGTATGTTCTTGATATTAGCGAAGATGAAAAGGCGTATTTAGATTGGTTATATGATGAAGAGGGGTATTTAAAAACAACTCAAGAAGGGGAGATTTTGGAGCTTGGAGGGCTATACCCAACAAATTATAACCAAACTGACAATTATGATTTACGAGCTGTTCAACGTGTTACAGGTATGAATTTAACAGATACATTAGGTCTTTTGGAAACATTTTTGGAGTGGAATTCATTAGCTCAACAATTTGAAGTAATTGCTCAATATCTTTCGGTTTATGGAAAAGATATCTAAAATTAAACCCCTCTCAAAGTTTTGGGAGGGGAAATTTTTATTTGCAAGCATTAATAAAAGCTGTAAACAAAGGGTGCATATTAGTGTCATGAAGAGCCATGATTTCTGGGTGCCACTGTACCCCCATTAAAAATGGATAATGGGGATTTTCTAGCCCTTCAATAATTCCATCTTTAGTAGTTGCACTAACGACTAATCCTTGAGCTACAGTACTTATAACTTGATGATGAAAACTATTTGTTAGCATTTTAGGTCCAATTAAGTTATAAAGTTGTGTTCCTTCAATCATGTACACATGATGGCAAAAATCAGAACGTCTACCAGTTTGAGAATGTAAAATCGCTGAACGAGGATAGTATTCGATATCCTGATAAACGCTACCTCCGTATATAATATTTAAAATTTGAAATCCTCTACAAATACCTAAAATTGGTTTTTGGGCAAAAATAGTTTGTTGTGCAAGAGTTAGATGGTAAGTATCCAAATCTTGATTATAAGGCCCTAGATATGGTAAGGGTTCTTCGTCATGGAGGATTGGGAAAATATCATCACCTCCAGCTAAAAGTATGCCATCACACATATTAACTTGCTCTGTAATTATAGTTTTGCAAGTAGCAGGAGGTAATAAAACAGGGCTAGCCCCTAGCATCTGCAAAACTTTAGTATATTCATTATTTATATAATAAGTTTCTTTTGCGTCATAAGTCGAGTGTACAACATTTACATTTACAGGAATGCCAATGATTGGTTTTTTGTTAATAGTATCCATACAAAGTCCTTTCTAAAGTAGGGTATAATAAAATTTTGTTAAATTACTTGAAATTTGAGTTATCGTTTCTAATTCATCTAAAAGAAGTTTTCGTTCTTTTTGTATATCAGTGTTAATAGTTGAATTGCTTCTTAAATTTTTCAAAAGACATATAATTTCAGGAGCAATTTGTAAGTACATTTTATATGTTAAATGGAGTTCTATAAACAAATCACTAATATTGTAACATAGTTCATTTTGTTGATGCATAAAATTATTTTTACGTACATCTAATTGTTCAGCTTTTAATAAAACTTTATCATAATTTAGTCCAAAATCTTGATTTTGATTGAGTTTATAGAGTTCTTGATTTAATTTATAAAGTTCATTTTGCAAAATTTGCTCCTCATAAATAAATTGTGTAATATTATTTTCTAGGGTCATTAATCTTTTAAAACTTATGATTAATTGTTGGTAAAAATGCAAAATATTTTTGGGATAAGTTGTTTCAAATAATATAGGAGCAATTATTTTTAATGAAGAAAATAAATTTATGAGTCTTTTAAAAAGTTCGATAAACTCATTTTGTGTAAAATTTTTATAGTAAGGAACTGCCCCAGATGATGTTTGGACAGATAAAAATTGAACTTCAGTCAAACATTCATAAATGTAATCGTAGGGGTCTTTCAATGTTATCAAGTATAATTCTAAACGGCTAATGATTAATTCTGTTTCGTTAAGAATAGTCACTAGTTTCAACTTAATTAAATTAGGGTCATTAGCGTGTCGTTCTAGCCTAGAAGCAAGATGAGCAAGTTTTGGGGTTGCTCCAAATTGTTGAGAAATAATAAGGAGTTCGGGGTGAATAGTACAAGGGGTAGAATTATTATCAACTCCTAATTCTTGTGCATATTTACTAACAGAAACAGGTTTTTTTTGGGAAACTATATTGAAAAAGTCGGTTAATTTAGACATGATAAAAACTCCTTTCTTAAATTAAACGTAAAAATTATCATAAGTATAATTTAATTATATGAAGTATCACATGAAGATACGTATATTTTTAGTAAAATTTTGATATAGGAAAATATTTCTAAATATGATTTGAATAAGGGATAGGACAATTTTGTACCATCATCACGATTTTTGAATTTCAAGTTTCATAGAAAATTTTTTGGAGAGTCATTACTGGATTTTAAAAATTATAAATCAAATGATATAAAAATTGAAAGTATTTTTAAATATAGCTATTAGATTTTGAGCAAAAAAAATGGACTATAGTCAGTCCATAAATTTATTATTCAAGATTATCTTCTTCAAAAAAATCTTCCAGATTGTTGCTTTTTAATACAATAATTTGATATTCATCGTTGTAAGATACTGTATAATCAAGGGCTTCAAATATATCTCTAATAGGTATATATGTAGCACCATCAGTATGTACAAAGGCTGAACCAGAGTTAAAAATTTGAACTTTCCCATTGATTAAAAAACTGGGGGCGTTAGCTTGAAATTTAAGAGTATTAATATCATTAGATGCTGTAATTAATTTGCTAGAAGCCTCATAACTAACCTCAAAATTCATAGCTTCCAAAATGGCTCTAAAAGGGTAGTAGCTTTTACCATCTTTAATTAAAGGTTCTTGAGATAGGGGTAAAATTTCATCTTCTACCTGAATTCTTGTCCCAACATAAGGTATTTCCTCCTCCAATTCTTCAACAAATTCCTCTATAACTTCTTCAGTAATTTCATACTCAAATCCTAATGGCAAATTCTCTTCTAATGTAGCAAAATTTTCTTCAATTATAATTTCTTCCTCAAAATTTTCAGTTGCATATGTTAAAAATGGCATCGTTAATAATCCTAATGCTAAAGCAAAATTTCTATATTTGTTCATAATAATAATTCCTTTCATAAAGTTTATTTACCTTTGATTTTATAGGGTTAAAGTGATGTTCTTGTGATGATGAATTTAAAACTCATTAACTTATCACATGTATTTCACCCAAAAAACACATTTAAACTATATATTAAATTTATACTTAAATAAAACAAAGAAAGGGGATTGAAAAATGACTATCAATTCATTAAGTACTTATTCATCATCACTATTTAGTACAAGTAGTTTAAATACTACATCTGCAATTTCTGCTTATAGTGAGACTCAAACTCAAACTTCTAGCTGGTCTTCTGAAAGTGCAACTTTAGAGTTAAGCGAAGAGGGTAAAGCTTTATCACAGGGGGCAAAAAAATCTGATGGGCCACCACCACCACCACCTCCTCCATCTTCAACAAGCGAAGTAGAAGAAGAGGAAGAAACAACAGCTGATGATATTGTAGCATTGTTAGAAGAGATGGCAGAAGAAGCTGCTGAAGAAGAGGAAGAAACTGTAAATGCATTAGATTCTTTAATTCAAGCAACTCAAATTTTAAATGCATCTTTAACAGGAACTACAACAGCAGCAACATCAATCAATATTTCAGCATAATATAAAAAGGAGTGATTAATTTCACTCCTTTTTTGTTAATTTTGATGGTTTTTAGCCAAGTAGTAATGTTTGTTCGCAAGTCTACGTTTATTAAGTAGCAAATAACAATCACCAATCAAAGTATGAGTTCTTACCAAATCTGTAGAAAATTCCTTCCAACGCTCATAATATTCAATAGCTTTTGGATAATTTTTTAGTTTAAAATAACAATGTGCAATATATTCTAGGCAAAAATCAATATCTACATTAGTTTTTAAGGCACGATTTAAATAACCTATTGCGCTTACATAACTTTCTTCTGTATAATGAAGAAATCCCAAATCCCTTAATGCTTGAGGCTGAGATGGATATTCATCTATAATTTTACTATAGTAAAAAGAACTTTGTTTTAATAATCCAAGACCAGTGTAACACTTGGCTTGTAGCAATAGAAGTTCTAAATCAGTAGGTTCAATTTTTAGTGCAAGTCTTGAATAATCAAGGGCAAATTCGTATTCTTCAACATCAAAACATTCATGAGCATAATAACGATAATCTAAATCTGAACCACTAGATAATTCTAAATATAAGTTGGCCAAAATGCTAGGAACTTTAGATTCTTTCAAAATTGCCGTAAGATAATCAGATGAAAATTGAGAGCATTTTTGATAATTTTCGAGCAAGTGAGCAAATTCAACAATAGATAGATTATGATACAAATATGATAATTGCATTGTAAATAAATGGAGAAATTGTTCGTGTAAGTTAGCATTATAAAGAAAATCTAATTTATATACTAAAAACATAGGTTTGTTGGGACTAATTGTTAAGGCCAAATCAATATGTTCAAGAGCAGATTTAATATTATCTTGCTCAAGAAATTTTTGTGCTGAAGCTAAATATTCTTCTGCTAAATCTTCAGAAGATGTGTATTGTATATCCATAAAAGCAACTCCTTTATAACTATTTATCATATATTGTAATATAAAAAGATTGTTGTTACAATATTTGGATATATATTAAATGGTATACAATATTAACAAAAAGAAAGAGGTAATTATGAATTGGGAAGTAATAATATTACAAAATTTGCAAAGTGTAAGAACACCATTTTTAAATTCACTAATGCAATCGATAACCATTATGGCAGAGAGCATATTTATATTGTTAATAATAGCTATAATTTATTGGTGTTTGGACAAAAAAATTGGTACAAAAATAGCATGGATTGTTATTTTTAATGGGGTAGTTAATGGAGTAATCAAAAATATTATGAGAATGCCAAGACCTTTTGAACGGGGAGTGGTGTTACCTTTAAGAGTAGAAACAGCTACTAGCTATTCATTTCCTAGTGGTCACACCCAAACAGCCACAAGTTTTTGGACGAGTGCTGTATTAATTTTTAAAAGTAAATCGATGTTAATTATGGCAGTAATAATGAGCTTACTTACTGCATTTTCAAGGGTTTACTTAGGGGTTCACTGGCCAATTGATGTTTTTGCAGGATTAATTTTAGGAGCAGTTTGGGCAATAATTGCAGATAAAATATTTGACCCATATAAAGGATTTACAAAAATACATTTAATTTTAGCAAGTGTGATTTTTGGACTGACAATATTTTTACCCACAGGTCAAGATTTGGCAAATACTACTAGTTGTTTATTAGGATTAGTAGCAGGTTGCATAATAGAAAAAAAGTATGTGCAATTTGAAGAAAAATCTCCACCAAAACAACAATTTATAAAAATTTTCTTAGGAGTAATTAGTACTGGCATTTTGTATGCAGGGTTACAAAATATTTTACCAGAACTAAAAATATGTGAAATGATAATTAATTTAATAGTTATTATTTGGATTGTAGCTGGAGTTCCATATTTATTCAAAAAATTTTTAGCAACTAAATAATTCGATTGCATTAATTACATTAATAATGAAGAAACTACTTATTTTATCATTAAATTTATAATAAAAAATAGATTTTTGGTAGAACTAAGTAGTTTTTTAAAATATTATTTGTAAAAAAATCAAAAAAGGGCTTGACTTATTAAATTATATACTTCATTATTTCATGACTCGACATCACAAATGAAAAAAAATTGTTAGTTTTTTTTTTTTTTAATGTGACCTTGATTTTTTTATTGACACGTACAGTAGGAGAAGCAGTTGCTAAAAAACTTATTAAAAATAAAAATTTAGGCAATTGAAAAAAGTCTAATTGCAGGCTAGGTGAGAGGCCCTAGAGGGTATGCAGCCCTGTGCTGTTGCACACTTTGAACACTGTCTTGCTTTAGTGGCAATGGCTGCATCAACTAGGGTAAGACAGGGAGAAGGATTCAGAGAGTGAAAAAAAGGTCCAGCGAGTATGATTACCAAGTAAATTGGAAAGAACCACTCTTCACGGGGTTATATAAATAAATAAAGATAGCAGGTAGACAGAGTAGGAATGAGGGTAAGGTGTTGTCCCTGTTTAGGTCCACATCACTGACTAAGGCTGATAATGATGCTGTGTAATGAACACCAGGCTACAAAGGTAAAGTGGTGTAGGCCTATGAGCAGTTTGGTATAGTTTACATCCTGCAGGGACTGCTGATTAATTATCGATTCTTCTGGAAATAACAACTTCCAAGGATTCAGGATATGCTATATACCATATAGCATAATACCATAAATTGAAAGATTGTAGTTTCCATCCTGGACCAATACAGTTCAGGAAGGGCTGGCAGAAACTTTAAGAGCTAATTGTCAGCTGGATGAAACAGATTTAGTCACTTCAGTTTAGGACTTCAAGTATCTCATGCCCTTCAACAAATGAAACCAAGATGAAACAAGAGAATAATCGATGGATTAAGCTGCATCTGCAAATGCAGACAGCTGTATGACTGTCTTGGTAAAAATGGAAGCTGAGCCTGAAGTCTAAACTCTCCATTTACAAATCAATCTACATGTAAAACCTCACTTATGTTCCAGAGCTCTGGATGATGACCAAATGAAGAGTTTCCTTTGCAGGGTGACTGGGCTGACCCTCAGACATGAAGCAACTCAGCAGGGATTAGGAGCAAAATGGCTCCTCCTGCATTTTAAACTGAGCTAGTGGAGCCTTATGATTAGGATTCCTCCTTGCCCTCTTTCATCTCTGTGTAAGTATTCTGGGGTGGTCCAAACTTTAGGAGAACCCAGGGAAGATCCCAAATATATTGAAATATGATCTCTTATGCCATTTGACTTGAAAATGCCATGGGATACCTCAGACAGAGCTAGATGATTTGGCTAGGAAAAAGGGCTTATTAGCCACCTTGCTTAGCCTGCTACCAAGATGACCCATGTTTGTTATTTAAAGTGGATGGCTGGATCGAACAATAGAGGAGACTTGCCTCGTTCCCATGGCATATGTCACTGATGTAAACTATTTAAGGTCTGTAGGTACAACAGGCAGGTATTAAGGATTAGCAATGGAGGATTGCAACTGCAATATGATATTTGAGAGTAAAAGCAAAAGTATACAAAAAATGGTATGGGAAATTCTAAATGGTCGGGATTTCACTATGGA
>LNZR01000087.1 GCA_002007365.1 Epulopiscium sp. Nele67-Bin005
ATTCACAGGCAGGTGAGCACATGTACACACACGCACCGGCCATGCTTACACTTCCACCCTTTGCTCTTTTTCAAATTGATTTTGGATCTGAGCTGAGTTCAGCAAAGTTCCTCTCCCTCCACCCATTATCAAAGCGCTTCCTCTCTGACATTTAGGGAGGAAGAAGACAAAAGAGGGGAAGAGCAGGACAGTGGGAGAGGAAGAGGAGAGACGGCTATTTCAGCTTTTCATGTAAAACAACAATGCTTGGTCACTTCATGGTCACCAAAATGAAACCCGTCATCTCTTTGCTGTGAGAATATAAAATCACTGTGTGTAAAAAATTTAAGCCAACCTGCACCTGCCACTGATCTGCTTTTATTGCTCTGATATAAATAAACATGTATGAATACCGTGAAATCCTATTTGACAATGTTCAAAGCCAGTCCACTATTCATCTATCTGCTATAATCTGAAATAAAAAGCATGTTCCCCTGCCTTGTGAACTAAATTAATTATTAAGAAAATAAAGAGCAATTACAAAAAAAAAAATCAAATTTTGATTTTTCCATGAATCACTTTACTGTGAGTGACATGAAGAAAGTATGCCGGACAGTAGAGCAAAAATAACAACAAATCTGTTCACATTTCTAACTGTGAGCTACAGCTGCTGTCCTCCTCAAAGAAGAAAGATCGAACGTGTAAAGACTGAAGGAGGCGAACACCCGAGTGGAAACAGCTCAAGTTTGTCAAAGAGTGAATCAGATAAATGAATAGTCGTGAATTCTTGATACTAACAGAGCACAAAGCACCGGGCTGAATTCCATTACACACATCTAACATATTATTGTTGACATCAGTACTCATTGAAGCCTAAACACAAAAATAAACATGTATTTATATTAAACTTCACTCATTACTTGCTCAGCAGGCATTGATTTTGCAATTTTTTCTCTCTTTTAGACGAGTCCTGCTTTACATCACAGCCTGTAGACAGTTGCTGATAGCAACAAACAGCAGCAAGTCTGAATCTGAAGATTCCTGACGACAGCTTTTCATCAACTTCAAACTTTTTAGCAAGGATGCCAAGTATGACACACATCAGGCTTGTCTGCAAAAAATAGATCCCATGGTGAAGATGGAGATCACAAAAAATCTCATTTTGACCAAAACTGTGGCTTTAACTTCATTTTTTTTAATCTACTTTCTTTGAATTCTCTTGAATTTTCTGCTGTGATCCCTTTTAAAATCCATGGTTGTGAAGATTAAGAAATATTGAATAGTGGCAAATGATTAGAGATTATTACTGCAGCTTTAAACCTACAGTATGTTATATTTCCAGCTAAAATGTCTCCCCTCATGTAGGGGTGTGGATTGAAATCTATATGCTTATCGCTACAACAAAACAAACGGGTCTCCCCTCATGTAGGGGTGTGGATTGAAATGCTTTGCCAGTTTGGCAATGCTTGCAAAAATATCGTCTCCCCTCATGTAGGGGTGTGGATTGAAATTAATACTTTCATCATATACCTGAACCTCCTGATCTGGTCTCCCCTCATGTAGGGGTGTGGATTGAAATAGGCTTTTGTTAAAAACTACGCTTGACAACTTGTGTCTCCCCTCATGTAGGGGTGTGGATTGAAATTACAAACCAAGGAAGGGATAGAAGCAATGATAAAGTCTCCCCTCATGTAGGGGTGTGGATTGAAATATCGTCGAGTTCATCGGTACATATTGTGATTGTAGTCTCCCCTCATGTAGGGGTGTGGATTGAAATCAAATGTTGATATAGTTATCCATACAAGCGTTTTACGTCTCCCCTCATGTAGGGGTGTGGATTGAAATAGAATATGTTAACACTCATATATTTTAACGTTTTGTCTCCCCTCATGTAGGGGTGTGGATTGAAATCACCGATGGGGGATAGAACATTAATTGGGCTAGCTGTCTCCCCTCATGTAGGGGTGTGGATTGAAATAAGCTGGCTTAGAACTTTTTTTGTACTCTCTATGCCGTCTCCCCTCATGTAGGGGTGTGGATTGAAATCCCCACGGAGGGGGTACAACATGGTTTAAATTGATTAAGTCTCCCCTCATGTAGGGGTGTGGATTGAAATCACAATCGGTGATAATCTTTATCTTTTTTATATGGTCTCCCCTCATGTAGGGGTGTGGATTGAAATCGATATGTTTTCATACGTTTTAGATATGCTCCAATGTCTCCCCTCATGTAGGGGTGTGGATTGAAATCAGTTTGCAAATTTTTGATGGGCGTTGGGGTCTTTACAGGTCTCCCCTCATGTAGGGGTGTGGATTGAAATTCACGTGATTATGACTTGAGTATAACAGCTATAACGTCTCCCCTTATGTAGGGGTGTGGATTGAAATTAACCATGTTCATTTTGTAGACTTCCGACCTATCGTCTCCCCTCATGTAGGGGTGTGGATTGAAATCAAGCTCCTTAGCAATGACTGAAATTGTTATTTGTCTCCCCTCATGTAGGGGTGTGGATTGAAATTGGAGATAATTTAAATAATTCGTTCAAAACATCTTGTCTCCCCTCATGTAGGGGTGTGGATTGAAATAAAAGTCAATAAAATCAAGGGAATTGATAAAACAAGTCTCCCCTCATGTAGGGGTGAATAACAAAAAAAGATAAGATTAGAGTAAAATCCAATCTTATCTTTTTTATTTTATTTAAATTTACGACCAGCCTCATAATAATTTTCGCCATGATGAATAAGTTCAAGCAAAACTTGTTGACCAGCTAATTCCTTACCAAGAGAAATACAGAAGTTTTCAACCATAGATGTTCTTGCAGGCTCTTCCTCTACAGACTCTTCCTCATCGCCACCAAGGTCCGATAAATCGCCTAAGTCACCCAAATCTCCAAGGTCACCCAAGTCATCACCAAGTTCCACAGGAGCTTCTTCAATAATTTCTTCTTCTGGTTCGTCAACCTCTTCAATTTCAAGGTCTGTAAACTTACAACTCACCTTAGATACAACAACCCCCAAATCAATTAATTTAAGAACTTCATTTCTAAGTTGCTCCAAAGTATAATCATTAATATTATAAGAAATATCGACCAATCCATTTTGGTTAACAATAAAATCTTTGATTACATTATTAATTTCATAAAGTGGATATGCTGTTACAGTTTCCTCATCAACAGGTGGAATTGGACACTCCTCAATAATGCTTAAAAGGATATCACACCCAGCATCAGTAAAAACTTGTTTAGGATTGTCAGAAACGTTGGCATCTTTCTCGCAAACTTGAAGTAACGTATGTTCTTCACGCCCATACATAGAAATTTTGTAACACTCTCCAACATAAATAGTTTGTAAAATATGGCTTAGAATAAAATCTTTTAGCCCAGCTTCATCAAGTTCAGCAAGTGGTTTTCCGTTAAAATCTTTCCCAAGAGGTTCTAACCCACTATTTCTATAATGAGATTGCAGTTCCTCACTCGACATCTCCTCAATATTTGGCTCATCAGGTTCTTTTTTTGCGAAGAACCCTCCTTTTTTCTTAGGCTTTGCTTCTTTAGCATCTTTAGGCATAGTAATAGTCCTCCTTGAAATAAATTTGTGCATCGAAATTTATGTAAATCTTTCTATATACTATTTTACACTAAAATTAGTGTGTGGTAAACCTTAATTTTAACATAATTCATACGTTAGCATAGTATTTTTTGTCTAATGGTGATGCATATTAATAATAATTACTAAATAAGGAGAAAAATATGAGATTAGAATTTGAGTTTTTCGACAGAGAATGTACAGAGGTTGCAGAAGATTTAGTTGGAAAAAATGTTGTTTATAAAGGAAACAAATTGCGAATTTTGGAAACGGAGGCGTATTGTGGGTTGATTGATACAGCTTGCCATGCTTATCCTCAAAAACGAACTCCTCGTACAGAGCCATTATTTCATAAGGCAGGAACAATTTATATTTATCTATGTTACGGAATACATTGGCTTTTGAATGTTTCTACAAATGTTGAGGGTGTGCCTCAAGGGGTACTAATTCGGAGTTGTGTAGATGCCACAGGTCCTGGAAAACTTACAAAAAAGCTTGGAATTTGTGATAAAAGTGCAAATATGGAAAATGTGAGTACCAGCAAAATAATTTGGTTTGAAGATGATGGATTTGAGTGTAATGTTAAACTGGATACTAGAGTGGGAATTGGATATGCTGATGAAATTGATCAACAACGGTTGTGGAGGTTTAAAGGAGATTTTTAAATTAGACTCTATTAAAAAGGAAGAAACTCCAAAATTTTAATAAAAATAGGAGATAGAAATTTTTTTGAAAATAGTGTTTAGAGTTTAAAAAAAAGGGGAAGACTTTTAAAAATTAAATTTGACAAAAAACTGCATTTCTTTTTAGAGATTAAGATGGCTTTTGGCGAAATGGCTTAATTAATTGTTTGATACTTGAATTTTTTGTTAAATAATGATACGCTAAAGCTGTAAATTTAGACAACAAATTAATTATGATAAAGGGAGAAAAGAATATGCAGTATAACTATAATGCTATTGAGCAGAAGTGGCGTAAAAAATGGGACGAGAACCCTATAAATACAGCGTCAGCAAACAAAAAAAATTATTATTGTTTAGATATGTTTCCATACCCATCAGGAAATGGGCTACATGTAGGGCATTGGAGAGGGTATGTATTATCTGATGTTTGGAGTAGATATCAAATTTTGCATGGTCATCATATTTTGCATCCTATGGGTTGGGACGCTTTTGGTTTGCCAGCAGAGAATTATGCGATTTCAAAAAAGGTACACCCTGCTGTGGCTACAGAAGAAAATATAAGTAATTTTAAGCGTCAGTTGCAAGAAATCAGCGCTATTTACAATTGGGATAAAGAAATTAATACTACTGACCCAAATTATTATAAATGGACTCAATGGATTTTCTTGAAGATGTTTGAAAAAGGGTTGGCTTATGAAAAAGAGATGCCTATAAATTGGTGTCCATCTTGTAAAACTGGTCTTGCTAATGAGGAAGTTAAAGATGGAGAGTGTGACCGTTGTGGAGAAGTTGTTACAAAGAAAAATTTGCGTCAGTGGATGTTGAAAATTACTGAATATGCAGAAAGATTATTAAATGACCTTGATGGTTTGGACTGGTCGGATAAAGTTAAAAAAATGCAATCTGATTGGATTGGGAAGAGTTATGGGGCTGAGATTGATTTTAAAGTTGATGGTTTAGATGAGGAAATTAAAGTTTTTACAACTCGTCCAGATACTTTATTTGGGTCTACATTTATGGTGCTTGCTCCTGAACATGAACTTGTGAGTAAACTTGTTACAGATGATAAAAAAGCAGAAGTTGAGAAATATGTATTTGATGCTTCGACAAAATCTTCTGTAGATAGAATGACTGATAAAGAAAAAACGGGTGTATTTTTGGGAAGAAGTGCAGTTAACCCATTAAATAATGAGTTGCTTCCTATTTATATTTCGGATTATGTATTGGCTGATTATGGGACAGGAGCTATTATGTGTGTGCCTGCTCATGATGAGAGAGATTTTGAATTTGCTAAGAAATTTGAGTTACCAATTGTGCCTGTAATTTCAAAAGATGGAGAGGTTGCAGAACTAGAAGAAGCGTTTACAGAAGAAGGAGTTATGGTTAATTCAGGAGAGTTTGATGGGTTAAAATCTTCTGAGGCTAAAGTTAAAATTCCAAGTTATTTAGAGGAAAAAGGAATTGGGAAGAAAACTGTAAATTATAAGCTTCGTGACTGGGTATTTTCTCGTCAACGTTATTGGGGTGAGCCAATTCCTGTTGTGCATTGTAAAAAGTGTGGGGTAGTTGGTGTTAAAGAGGAAGATTTACCAATTACATTACCAGAGGTTGAAAGTTATGAGCCAACGGGAACTGGAGAGTCGCCACTTGCTGGGATTGAAGAATGGGTAAATACATCTTGTCCAAAGTGTGATGGACCTGCAAAACGTGAAACAAATACTATGCCTCAATGGGCAGGGTCTTCTTGGTATTTCTTGCGTTATCCAAATCCACACAATGATAAAGAGTTAATTAGTCAAGAGGATATGAAAAATTGGCTTCCTGTAGATATGTATGTTGGAGGTATTGAACACGCTGTATTACATTTGTTGTATGCAAGATTTTATACAAAATTTTTGTATGATATCGGTGTAGTTGATTTTGAAGAGCCGTTTAAGCGTCTATTTAACCAAGGAATGGTTACAAAAGATGGTGCGAAGATGAGTAAATCTAAAGGGAATGTAGTGTCTCCAGATGAGTTAGTTCAAAATTATGGTTGTGATTCTCTTCGTATGTATGAATTATTTATTGGGCCACCAGAGTTAGATAGTGAGTGGGACGATAGAGGAATAGAAGGGGTTCACCGTTTCTTGAATAAACTTTGGAGATTGGTTACTACAAATTCGCCTGTAGAAGCTACAAAAGAAATGGAAAGAACTCGTCATCAACTAATTTATAATATTACTCAGCGTATGGAAAGTTTCAGCTTAAACACTGTAGTTAGTGGGTTTATGGAGTATACAAATAAGCTTACTGATATTCAAAAACAAGCTGGAGGGTTAGATACAGAAACTTTAAAGGCACTTATAACTTTGCTTGCTCCATTTGTGCCACATATTAGTGAAGAACTTTGGGAAATTATTGGGGAAACTAAGAGTGTATTTGAGCAAGAGTGGTCAAAGTATGATGCTGATAAAATGAAGGAAGATGAAATTGAAATTGTAGTTCAAATTAGTGGTAAGATGGCTGGAAAAGTAAAAGTTGCAGTTGATGCTGAGGGTGATTTTATTATTAATGCTGCAAAAGATGCTATTAGTGCTAAGTTAGAAGGTAAGACTATTATTAAAGAAATTTATGTTAAAGGTAGACTTGTTAATATCGTAGCAAAATAAATTTGTCAAAATAAAAAGCTGACTAGAATAGTTAGTCAGCTTTTTGTTTATTGTGCAGATAACATATTTACAAACATATCAAATTGTGAACGTTTTTCTGCAGGTAAATAATCTTTGAGTTGATTAATTAAAATTTGTTGTCGTTCAGGAGTCATTTGAATATCATATGTTTTAGCTTCTTCAGATAAAGCCATAATTGTACTGATAAGTTGAGGAGCATTTCCTTCTTCAATATGTGCGAGTTTGTGTGACATACTTTGTAAAAATCTTGCGTCTATGCCGTAGAAGGCTGGGTGTTCGTGTAGGTTCATAGCAATTTCTCCTTTTCTATAAGATTGGATTGTTAAGTCAAAAGTATTGCTATACATTTATTTTGTATATATACTTTATCTAATTGAGGGTTTTGGGTCAAGGTGTAACCCCTACTGGACTTAACAGAGCCTAAAATTTGGTATATTTATTTGATAATAGTTGTAATCATACTTAGGAGTTGCATTTGTTTATCATCAAGCATAGGAGCAAATGCACCAATAATATCTTGAACATTTTGTGCTTCATTAGTTGATTGTTGTGGGCTAGATTTTTTCTCAGTATCAGCTTTTTTTGGTTCTGGTTTTTTTGGACTTGGTTTAGGAGTCATCAAGCAACCATCGCCACCACAGTTTGGCATTTCATCGATTGATGGAATAGCGTCTGGAGATACTGGAGGTCCAAATTGGTTTTGGCAAAATGGTTCAGCTGAAAAATCTTTATATGTTGGAAGGGATTGTTTTTGTGGTTTAGATTTTTCTTGCGACTTAACCTTTTCAGTAGAAGCTGGTTCAAACATAGATTTTAGTTCGCCAGCAGCCAAAACTGCATCAATGATATGAGATTTATCTGATGAGATATTTTGACCAATTTCACTAAGTAGATTTTTTTGCCATGCTTCAGATTTATCAGCAGAAATTTCTGATTCAATATCATCATCATTGTAGAAATTAATTGTATTACGTAGTTCTAATATTTTTAGACTAATGGCAACGTTTCTTTGAACATCTTTTTCAAGGTATGGTAAAATGCATTTACAAACTCTCATGAATTCAGTATTGACAGCTACATCAAGTGAATTATAAACCGATAAATTATTCATATTTACAAGCTCCTTTTGGATTAATTTGCTCTTATAAATAGTGTATGAACAAAGGTTGTATTATTAGACCAGTGTTGGTAATTATTACAAGCATACAAGAATAGACTATTTATGAACTAGTAATTAAAAGGGGTTTGTAAATATGGAAAATGCATTATTAAATTTTGATGTGGAACGAGATTTAGAGGAGATGTTACATTTAATAACTGATTATATGCGTACTACTTATGTGAGCGAAATTCAGTATGAAATGCAAACTTGTACACCTATTCAAGAAATGCCAAAAGAAGCTCAACTTTTGTGGTCCTTAATTCCATTTGTGCCAGAAGAAAATCGAAAACCATTGCTAGAACTTGCTGAGTTATTTAAATATGAGCAGATTATTAAACAGATTATGCCAAAGATTTTGCCTGATGAACCAACAGGAGCAGGTGAAGAGTTAACTATAAAAAACATAGTAATTCGTGTACTTTTATATAAAATTATTAAGGAACTAAATGCTAACTAAGAGATAATAATATTGTCACATAAAAAATCCCTACTGTTTAGTAGGGACTATATTATTAAAAGAACATATCTTTTTTTGTTAAGAAAAATACTGCAATTAAAGCGATAATCCAAATGTTATCATCGTCAGTAATTTTATCTGTAATTTTTGATAATGAGAAATCTTCAAACATATTTTTGTCGTCGCAGTTTAATTTTGTGTATAGTAAATAAGCTGCAATGATTAAAATCCAATAGTTTGAGCTAAGGTCAAATTTAAATGTGCTAAGTTCGTTCATGTTAGAAACCTCCTAAGTGAGTGCTACTTTATTCGATGTCAAAAAGTAAGCTACAATGAGTAAAATTAAAATGTTAATTGAGAACGAAAAGCTTGTAAAAAGTGTTGAACCGTACAAAATGAAAAAACCAATGCCGACTAAGACAATCCAAAAAGTGAAATCGTCATCTTCTTCGTCCTCTAAAAATGTATCTGTAAAACCGAAAGTAGGGTTAGTGCTGGGTTTAGTAGAGTTATTTTGAGTATTCTTTGATGTCGATTTTTTTGGTTGTGGATTAACTTCTTCATAAAATTCTGTGAAACTATAAGCCATATTTAACACCTACCTATTCTGTGATTAAACAATTTTGTTTGTTGACATATAATAAACCTAAGATAAGTACAACCCAAAAGAAAGTATTTTGACTATCGTCACTTTCTAAGAGCATACTTTTTAATGAGTAGTAATACTCTGGATAATATTGGTAAAGTATATAAAATGCAACTAGTGCAACGAGTAAATAATTTTTGTCAAACATAAATACTTTCCTTTCTGCTATTACTTATACCTAAGTAATTACTTCAATACCATTCTATGAAAAAACTGGAAATGTGTGACACAAAATTGAACTGAAAAATTTAATCGTTTTGTAATTCAACAATATGCTACTGACCTATTATATTTAGAAAATTTCGGGTATAATATTTTAAAAAATCAGGAGAAATATATGATATATAAGTTTTCAGTTATTGATATGTCAGGAGAAGAAGTAAATTTATCGCATTATAAAGGAAGCGTTTTGTTAGTTGTAAATATTGCAAGCAAATGTAGTTTTACTCCTCAACTTGGAATGTTAGAAAATATTTATCAAGAGTTTAAATATAGGGATTTTGAAATATTAGGATTTCCGTGCAATCAATTTGGAAGCCAAACTCCAGAGCCTACACAAGAATTTGGGGAATTTTGTGCAAAAAAGTATAATGTAACTTTTCCTATATTTGAAAAGGTTGATGTTCGGGGTAAAGATGCAAGTCCACTATTTAAATTTTTACAAGACCAAACTAGAGGAGTATGTGGTGACAAAATAAAATGGAATTTTACAAAGTTTTTGATTAGTAGAGATGGAACAGAAATTTTAAGGTTTGCTCCATCAACTCACCCTTTTAAATTACGACCTGATATTGAGGATTTTGTAGAAAAAGAGAAGTAAGTATTTGCTACAAATAATTGAGGGTATTATGTAAGGCTAAGGATCTAAGTCATATTTTATATGTAGAATTATAGGAATTAATTTTTATGCAAAAAAAACACAGCCCACTCTCCCTCGGGCTGTGTTTTTTTAATCTCCAACACCAAAATCTGTATTATGATATAAAACTTCGATTTTAGGATTATCGTCCAAATATTTATATTTAGAAACAAACCAATTTCGTAAATTTTCATCAGCTTTCACAGATGTGGTATTATTTATAAAAACGTTAACTGTTGCGTAATCAAAATAATTTTCAATAATTTCAATATCTCGTGCAATCATTTCTTGCGTCTGCCCTTCAATGCAAACCATCAAACATGGAGAGTCAAAATATTTTTTTAGGTCAGCAGGAGTATCAAAATTAAATTTTTTGTTTAAAATATTATTTCGGAAATGGTTATCAAAAGTTTCAACTCCAGTCTTAAAAATGATAGGCATTTGGAAAAAATCTCGCATTTCTTGAAGCCTGTCTCTATAACACCAGTGGCTCTCCAAAAATAATTTTTCGATATTTTTAGAGATTATAATATTTTTGATATCAAGTAAAGTTTGTTTGGGAAGCTCAAAACAACTACCTGAATTGATGACTTCCAAAACCTTAAACTCACCTGTAATATTTGATAAAACTTCTTTGTTTGTGGAAATTAAAATTTGCTCATCGGTGCTATTATCTTCTATGTAGTCGCAAAAACTACACTTTCCCCAAACACAAGGAAACGATTTTAACAATACAATTTCACGCTTATTTTTATTAGTAATTTTGCTATATCTATCCATAAAATTTAAATGTCCAATCTAATTTACTTTGCTAATTCTTTTGTATATTGGAATTGCTGAGAGTGCAAATAACACTGCCAAATATTTATCAGCATAATCCGTAAAAACTTGAATTACAAATACACTTGCAACGTCTGGAAACCCCATAGCCCTCAAAATTTGAACTATATATGATGAACCAGCAGAGGTTACTCCTCCAAAGAGATAGCTTGCTATTATAGCACTAAGTAACGCTGTAGGAACTGCGCATAAAAATACTCCTAGAGGTTGCTTTTTTCCTCGTAATAAACCTTTTTTATAGGCGTATCCTCCAAAAAAACCTGTGGCAATTTGAACTGGAGAGAAGTAGAGTGAATATATGTCAAATAATATACCACTAGTAATACTTCCTAACATTCCAGTAATAATTCCATATTTTGAGCCAAAAAGGCAAGCAATAAATAGAGTTCCGATTGAGTCTAAATAAATAGGAAGTTTAAATTGCACTGCAACAAATCCTCCTACAATGTTTAGGGCAATTCCAAATGCAATTAAAACTAATTTATTTGTTTTCATAAGTATGCCTCAACCTCAATTTCATCATGTGGAAAAAGTGTATTCAAAAATGTTTTCATAAAACGTTTGCTATCTACATCGACTGCAATTACAGCGTTTGAAGGCTTTCTATAAAAGTTTCCACTGTCTACCATAGATTGCCCAATTGCCTCTCCAGTTGTTACAACCTGAACGTAACTTTCAATTGTTTGGCATAAACTCGGGTCTAAGAAGTATGCAACAGCAAGAGGGTCGTTTATAACACAACCAATAATTTTTTCATATTCCCAATGAAAATCTATATAAAATCTTGTGATATCTTCCACAAATTTAGCCATTTTTGTATCAATTCTATGCATTAATTCGATAATATTAGGCGTTAATACAATTTTACGTGTTACATCAAGCCCCACCATATGAATTTTGGTTGGTAGATTTTGATAAACTTCATTTGCAGCATCAGGGTCAACCCAATAATTAAATTCTGCTACAGGTGAGCAATTTCCATGAATTCTAAACGCTCCACCCATTGATACAAAAGAATTTAGATTGTTAAATACCTCTTTATTTTGGCGTAGAGCCATAGCAATATTAGTAAGTGGCCCTAGTGCGATTATAGAGATATCATTATTATTTTTCAAAGTGTCAATAATAAATTGAACTCCACCTTTCTTGATGCGATTTGAGTCATAATTCATGTCATATGCTTCCCCCAAACCGTCTTCACCGTGTGTATCTTGTGCTGTAATTAATTTACGAACTAACGGTGTTTCTTCTCCAATATAAACTGGAATGTTTGCATCTTCACAAATTTCTAAAACTCGTGATGCATTTTTTGCGCCTATTTCAGCAGGGACGTTACCACTACAAATAGTTAGACCTAGAATATCTAGTTTCTGCGATTTAATTGCAAGCGTTATTGCCAATGCGTCATCGATACCTGGGTCACAATCAATAATTACCTTTCTCATTTTACTTTCCTCCTTAAAATTTGCACTTTATGGAGAACCTGTGCCTTAGTTTTTTATACTGGGAGGTTCTCGAACCAGTGAGCAATAGCTCGGTATTTATATTAACATGGCATTTTAAAATTGGCAAGAGTTATTGTAAAATCTAGGTTTGTACAATTTAAAATAAAAAAGACTGTAGAGTTTAGTCTACAATCTTAATCTATATCTTTGGCTGATTTTTCTTGAATAATTTCTTGAGCTTTTAAAACTTCGTCACGAATTTCGGACATCTCTCCATCTAATTGAAAGGCCGCCTCAGCAGCTTTATTGAGTCTGTCCTGAATTTCAGCTGGCATATTTTGTCGATATTTATATCGTAATGAATGTTCAATTGTGGCCCAAAAATTCATAGCCAAAGTTCTAATTTGAATTTCTACAAAAATAAGGCGTTCACCCATGGCAGTTTGGACAGGGTATTTAATAATAATATGATAACTTCTGTAGCCACTAGGTTTTAGATTTGTGATATAATCTCTTTCTTCAACTATATATAAATCCTTGCCACTTCTTGCCCTGATAATATCTATAACTTTATAAATATCCTCCGCAAATTGGCACATAATCCGAATTCCTGCAATATCCTCCATTTTTTTATCTACTTGGTCAAGGGGGATATTTTTTCGTTCGGCTTTTTCCAAAATGCTAGACACCTTTTTTACACGCCCAGTAATAAATTCAATTGGCGAATATTCATCGAGTATTGCAAATTCTTTTCTAATTGCCTTAAATTTAACTTTGAGTTCTTCGATAGCTTGCGAATATGGTATTAGGAAAATTTTCCAATCTTGAGTATCCAAAATAATCTCCTTTCTTGTGTGTAATATGATTTATGATAGGTTCTACTTATTATAACCAATTATTAATATTATCTCAACTTAAAATGTTAGTTCACATATTTTAACTTCTTGTCTCATAAAGTTAGTAGGGACAAATTTTTAGAATTTATTTAAAGGAGGTTGCCTATGGGAAAACGAGCGTTGATAACAGGGACGCTAATCCTAACACTTGCTAGTTTTGTAACTAGAATATTAGGATTTATATTTAGAATTTTTATGTCTAACGTGATGGGAGCAGAAGGAATTGGACTTTATCAACTAATTTTTCCTATTTATATGTTAGCATGGGCTGCGTGTTCGGCAGGGGTATCGCTTGCTGTTTCAAAGACAGTTGCTGAACTTACAGCAAAACATTTACATCAAGATGCGATAAGGACTTTGAAGTGTTCGATTGTATTAGCGAGTACAATTTCAATACCAATTTCTTTATTTTTATTCACATTTTCGGAGCAAATAGCAGTATACTTTGTGCATGCTCCAGATACAGCAATGGCACTGAAATTACTTGGGACTTGCCTTCCATTTATGGCCACAGCTTGTTGTATTCGTGGTTATTTTCAGGGAAGACAAGAGATGGCTATTCCTGCAACGGCACAGGTTATAGAACAAGTGGCTAGAATGATTGTGATTTATGTTTTTGCTGGAATGTTTGTACCAAGAGGGTTGGAATATGCTTGTGCGCTTGCTATGCTTGGTCTTTGTGCTGGAGAACTTTGTTCGTGTATATTTACATTTATTATGTATAAACTAAAGAAGCGTAAATTACCACTTAGAGCTGCAACTATTCCATAAAGAATTCATAATTGGAAGTTTAAACTCTCAAAAGTGCACACCGGTATCTGTGCGGCTGTCAGTATTTACAGGAACGATAAATGCTGTTTGTGTCGCATCATTGTGTCCAAAATGCAGCTCAAAATAAAAAAGAATGCTGGAAATCCCAGGAAGGTTCAATGAAGGACAGCTGTAACTGTTTCGAATGAGGAGTTTGCAATAAATGTCCAGATGTTTTGTTCAGCTGTTCCACAGTCAGCCTGCAGGCGTCACTGGCTGCAGAGCTCCTGACGGCTGTGAACTGAAATGAATCGTGAAATGTTTGATGTCTCACACAGCCTCAAACATAAAACGTCCAAACTCGTGTGGTTTCTGTGTCACAGTGAATGGACTCTCTTTGGTTTAGTGGACATGCGTCACATTCAGAGAAATCGTTCATACAGTCATTGATGATGAATCAGTTATTAGCTGCAGTATTTTTGAAGCTCAGCGATTAAAAAAGTGAGTCAGTCAGTTTCACATTTCTGTGTAATTTGACCTCAGAATCAGTCGACTCCTCTGAGTGTAATCTGTAATCTGCTCTGGGATTACAGAGCAGAGGTCAGTGCAGCACACAGCTGCTCTGTGCGTGTGTGTGTGCGTGCGTCATGTTTCTCGTGTCAGTGTCATGTTTTTATGTGGTTTCACTGACAGATATGATTGTTTGAACTTAGTCTCTTTTATAAGCACCTCTCAGGGGACAGCTCAGCTATCATCATGTGACCTCATTAAGATTTTGGTTCATGAGATGAAGCATCATGGGAAACAACCTGTCCACCGGTATCTTGGAAGACTCCCCTTGTAGATCACATATGTGGGGAGGATTTAAAAGAAGATATTAAGTCAAAACACTGAAGTTGACCTTGAAAAATGTTCTTCAAACCCACCTTTATGCCACAGGAAACCGGATGATTCAGAATTTTATTTAGAGATAAATGTAAGGAGGCTTGTGAACTGTGTGTTGGAAACACAAGCACGCGGGCACACACTCATACTATTCACACACACACACACAAGTACACACACACACGCACACACACACACAGACACGGGAAGCAAACCCTGATTGTAACAGACAAATGTTTTCTACGTGCCCAGGAGGAAGCTGTCTGTCTCACTTTGTTTGCCACAGAATATGAAAAAAGAGGAGATGCACACACACACACACACACACACACACACACACACACACACACACAGCAGAGATTGTCTGTCACTGTTGCCACAGGCTTTCTTCTTGTGGAATCACAAGTAAAACGAAGAGCCACGAGCATGCCTCTGCTTAAAGAGCTATTTCACTATTCTTTGTGTGAGACTTGTAAAACAGCCAGCGTCGCCTCGGGCTGAGAGGAGAAGAGAAAAAGAATTCAAGCCTCACCTTCCTCGATGGGCGTCTTGTGGTTGAAAACAGGGTCTTTGCCGAAATCCATAGGCCTGGGACCCATGTTGTTAGAATTATCGCCTAATTTATGTTTTGCTTTTATGGAAAGGATTTTAGGCGGAGCTGGTAGGGGAATGGAAAAAATACGCGAATTT
>LNZR01000088.1 GCA_002007365.1 Epulopiscium sp. Nele67-Bin005
TCATTTATTACAAACTCTTTTAGAATTTATACGTATTTGCAATTAAACATTGTGGGTGTTTATATATTTTACTTAGTATAAACATGTAGATTTAATTTCAAGTTCAAAAACCATAAACTATGTAATGAGACATCAAAACATAAGAGGTGCAGTGTATTATCTCAGTATTGTGCATTATTTTTAAGGAGACATGGAAAAGAACAGATTTACAATGCCAAGAACTATTCATTAATGTGTCAATGCAAAAAGATTCACTTGGTGCTATTTTTGTCTTGAACTTTAAAATGACTCCACTATTCTCACAAATGGAAGCCACTGCCTGCAAACCAGAAACCTTCCATGAGGATTCATTGAGTGAATAAACGTGAATATTACTGAGTGTGGACTACATCTTTTTCTAACTTCATGAGAGTGACAGTTTAAAAATAACACCTCTTTGCATCAGTTGAAAACCATAACCCTGTAATTAACAGGAAGAAAAGCAATTTACTCCTGCTCCACAGCGCAGCACCCTTCTCTTTCTGCTCCTCTTGGCATCTTTTAGGATTGTTTTAATTATTTCCTGGCATACTGACTGTATGACTAAAGCCTCTCCCTGCCGACACTCTTTGTTTCTCTCTCTCTCTCTATCTCCCACACACTCGCTCACTCATCCCTCCTGTACCACGTGTTTGGCATGACTTTACTCAGCTGCTAGAAATGTGAAACACATCTAAACATCTGATTAGCCTGTAATCAACTCCTCTCATCCCAAAGGGAGAGATGAAGAAGAGAGAGAACAATGGAGGAGCCCGCATCACTCAGTTTGTTTTGGTCTGCGTTAACATTTAAATGAGAAACCTGCAACTTAAGTCCTTGAAACTGCCTCTAAAAAGCCCATCTCCTGTCTGTAGATGATGGAATGATGCCTAAAAAATGCAGCCTATTTTATTTGGATGGCAGTTTGGTAAAGTTTTAAACAAGAATGCGGAGTATCTGCAAAGTAATGATGTAACTTTACACTATTTATAATGAAACAAGACAGCAGTGCACATAAAAGATGCAATAAAAACCACCTCAATGATTGTTATTGAGATTCACTTTCCTCCCTTCCAGCTACTAAGTTGTGGGTATATTGAGGCTATATGGGCAAATCATAAACATTTTGTCTGTACAATGTTTGTGATGACAGGGAAAGATGTTTGGGAACTGTTACAAATGATTGTCTCTTATTATTGCCTTGCACCGCAAACAATGACTTCAAGTGATTTTGTCATGAGATCCTATATATGGTGTGCAGTCTAGTTGTCAGTGTGTTCAATAAAAATTATAATTTACTCACCAAAGCAACATACTTCTGCGATGAAGAGGAGGTGTTTAAAATTTTCCTCCCCATTCACTTGAATTGAAAAGCTACAAGCTAAAATATAATGCACTTATAACTGAAAGTTTCAAACACACTAATGATAATTATACATTAAGTAAGCAATGGGTGAGGTGGGTCATGTTCTGTTTATTTTCGTCCTTAGTTTTTATTTAATTACGCATGGGGTAAAAGGCGAGCTTCGCATTTTGCCAACAACTGATGATAGTTCAAGATTTAAAAAATTAAAAAAGGTTTTCGTTGAGCAAAACGAGTTAACAGAATATGAAATTGAAACTATACGTTTTCACAAAAATTTCGTTTTGTTAAAATTTAAAGGTGTTGATGATATGACATCAGCTGAGCGACTTAAAAATGCTATTTTAAAAATCAATCGTGAAGATTGCTTGCCACTTGAAGAAGATGAGTATTATATTAGTGATTTGTATGGTATGACTGTTCAGAAATCTGATGGTGAAATTTTGGGTGTGTTAGATGATATTTTATTTACAGCAGCTAATGATGTATATGTTGTAAAAAATAATGACACTGGCAAGGAGCTTCTAATCCCTGCAATTGCTCAATGTATTTTAAAAGTTGATGTAGCAAATCGTTTGATGAGTGTAAATTTACTAGAAGGTCTTGGTGAATAATGAAGATTACGGTTATGACTCTTTTCCCAGAAATGATTGAGCAATCTATCAATCATAGCATTATGGGTAGGGCTATTCAAAATGAAATTGTGCAAATTGAAGCTGTAAATATTAGAGATTATACTTTAAACAAACATAAAAAAGTAGATGACTATCCTTTTGGTGGTGGTGCTGGAATGCTTATGATGCCAGAACCAATTTATTTGTGCTATGAGGCAATTTGTAAAAAGTCTGGTGGTTCACCTCGAGTAATTTATATGACTCCACAAGGAAAGCCTTGGAAACAAAGTATGGCTACGGAATTTGCTAAGGAGCAAGAAATAGTTTTGCTATGTGGGCATTATGAAGGGATTGACCAACGTGTTATTGATGAAATTGTAACTGATGAAATTTCAATTGGTGACTATGTTTTGACTGGTGGTGAACTTGCCTCACTTGTAGTTATTGATAGTATTATTAGGTTAATTCCTGGTGTAATCGGAAAGCAAGAGTCATTTGAAGATGAGAGTTTTTCTGATGGACTTTTGGAATATCCTCAATATACAAAGCCTCGAATTTATCATGATATGGAAGTTCCTGAAGTTTTACTATCTGGTCATCACAAAAATATTGAGAATTTTAGACGGCAAAAATCTTTGGAAAATACGTATAATAAACGACCTGAACTCCTTGAAAATATTGAATTTACTAAGGCTGATAAAAAGTGGTTGCGTGAAATTAAAGAAAAGAATAACCACCTATAATTTATTAGGTGGCTATTTTTTTAATAGTATACATCTATTAAGTAAAATGTAATATTTGAGTTGCTCCAACCTAAATCATATGGAACTAGTAATCGGTCTGTATTGTGACAAGTTACAAGAGGATAACCTTTGCTATCTAATCCACTAACCGTTGATACATGGGTAATTCGTCCGTTTTTCTCATAGGCCACAAAATCTCCTGGGCGCATTTGGTAAGCTGCTTTATAAACTTTTTCATAACTACCTTTTGCAATCTGACCACCACGCCCACTATTTACTATATAATGTGTAAAAGCTTGTGCATTTACCCAGACTTTTGTACCTTCATGAGTGTAGTTCCAAGTAGCGTTTTTCTTAAATCCTGCTCCTTCAAACATAATTTGTGAAGCAAAATTGGCACAATCTCCACCAAGAGGATTACAGTCCATATACTCAGGATTATATTTGAACATATGTTCACCATCACCAATTCCACAATGAGTATGTGCATATTCAATAGCTTTTTGTGTTCGTTCATTTGGCGTATAGTCTGGTGCAGTATGTTTTGTAATATGTTCTGTAATTGCTTGAGTATTTTTGTCACTAAGTTCTAAAGAATCAGAAAATGGGTCGGTGTACCATTCTTTAACTATTATATAATTATCACCATTTTTCTTTAAATGAATATAATGAGATGTACCCAATCTAAAATCTGTCGTTTCAGTTGGGCTATCATTATAAGAATAGTTAAAGGTTGTACAAACATTACACGTCATTCCATAAACGCCATCACCTCTATCACGGGCTTTTCTAACTTTAATTTCGGAGTTGATACTATTAAAAGTTACTCCTTGTTTGGCTGCCCAAGAGTCTAGGTATTTGGCCTTAATTGCTTCATGTTCATATGCGTATAAACTGACTTTGATATCCGTATTATACAGCGACTTTAAATTTTCCGTGTCGTGATTTAGTACAAAATTATTACGCTTAGTTATAACATCTTGTAAAATAGATGTAAAATATTCCTTTAACTCATCTTCTGTAGTAGGAATTTCGTTGTTTTCACTAGGCGTTTGTGGGGGAGTATCTTCTGTTTCATCTTCGCCAAATTCTTGAGCTTCTATTAGTGGAAGTTCAAAAATGATATCGCTTGCAAATACTTCGTAAGATGAACTAGTTGTTATTAATGATAGTCCTAGTAATATTTGAAACAAGTTTATTTTTCTCACATTCTCTCTCCTTTGCGTAATTTTGGCTGTAACTGTGCAACACCATAGATTTTACTATTATTAGTGTTTCCTAAAATAGCCACAAAATGCGCAATAAAATTAGGAAAAATATGAGGTATTTAGATGTAAAAAACAGCCTAACTTAAACATTAGACTGTTAATATACTATTATATAAGGTTAATTTGATGATAAATTTTTTTACCTTTTTGAACCATCAAAATATTGTTATCAAATAACTCTTTTGTTATAGTAAAATTGATGTCATTAACAACTTTACCATCAATTTTTATACCATTTTGGCTAACTAAACGACGAACTTCTGAACGAGTTGGAGCAAGTTTTAGTTTTTCAACAAGCAAAGTTGCAATATCTAAACCTTCTTCAAATTCGCTAGCTGACATATCAGTTGTTGGTAAAGACCCAACAGCGCCACCACCTGCAAAGATTGAGCGTGCTGCTTCTTGAGCATTTTTTGCCTCAACTTCACCATGCACAATTTTTGTAACTTCAAAAGCTAGAATTTCTTTGGCTTCATTAATTTTGGCATCTTGCAAAGAAGATAGGCGATTAACTTCGTCCATTGGAACAAATGTAAGTAGTGATAAACATTTTTTTACATCACTATCAGCAACATTTCTCCAATATTGATAAAACTCATATGGAGTAGTTTTATTAGGGTCTAACCAGACTGCTCCTTTTTCAGTTTTACCCATTTTCTTGCCTTCGCTGGTTGTAAGCAAAGTTAGAGTAAGCCCAAAAGAAGTTTCCCCATGAAGACGGCGCACAAGTTCTACCCCACCCAAAATGTTTGACCATTGATCATTACCACCAAGTTGCATTTTACAATTGTAACGTCTGTATAACTCTAGAAAATCATACGATTGCATTAACATATAATTAAATTCTAAAAATGATAATCCTTTTTCTAGTCTTTGCTTATAACATTCAAATGTAAGCATTCTATTTACAGAAAAATGTGGGCCAATTTCACGAAGAAAATCCACATAATTTAGCTGGCAAAGCCAATCTGCATTATTTGCAATAATAGCTTTGTCATCTGAAAAATCAAGGAAAATTGATAATTGCTCTTTAAAGCGTTCTATGTTATTTTGGATAGTTTCTACTGTCATCATTTTTCGCATATCAGTTTTTCCTGACGGGTCACCTACCATACCCGTACCACCACCTACAAGTGCAATTGGTCTATGCCCAGCATTTTGCATATGACGCATGGCCATAATCGTTGCAAAATGCCCAACGTGTAAGCTGTCTGCTGTTGGGTCAAAGCCTATATAAAAAGTTACTTTTTCTTTGGCTAATAATTCTTTAATTTCGTTTTCGTGTGTAGTTTGTTGAATGAAACCACGTTCTAATAACGTATTATATACATTCATAATGTCCTCCTAATTTCTAAATTAAAGGGCTACACCGTCAAAACGAAATAACCCCATTAAAATTAAATTTTTTATGTCGCAAATATCAAGTTAGATTTTATAAATAAATTATATTTTTTCAACATAATAGCACAACTTATGTTTTTTGACAAGGTTGAAACAAGAGGTTATATTAAGATAGACTGGAAATATTAATTTAAACATAAGATTTATTACGACTCACAAAATTAAATTAATAAGTTAACTTAACGCAACCTAAGAAGAATAAAGGAGCAAAATATTATGATAATATTAGATAATGCAACACCTATACTTGGAAATACATTAGATACAAAAGGAGCTACATTTGGAATTTATGCCACTGATGTAGATGAGATTATACTTAGCATCTTTAAAGAGCCAAACGGAAAACCAGTTTTTACACACAACTTAACTCGTGAAGATAATGCTATTGGAAATATTTTTTGTATAAAAATTGAAGGTGTTGAAGAAGGATTTTACTACACTTTTACTGTTGAACGCAACGAAAAAGAAGTGTCTATCCTTGACCCTTATGCTTACGAAGCTACAAAAGAGGACGGCATTTTTTATAATAAAATTGTTACAAGCAGTCCTAACCCTACAAAAAAACCAAATATTCCTTGGGACGAAATGATTATTTATGAGATGCACATCGGTCATTTTACAAAACACCCAAGCTCAAATGTACAACACCCTGCCACTTTACAAGGGATAATTGAAAAACTTGATTATCTTAAAGAGCTTGGTATTACTACGATTGAACTTCTTCCTGTTTATTATTGGAACAGAAATACAATTATAAACCGTCACCCAAAAACTGGAGAACTATTAACAGATGTTTGGGGCTATAACCCAATTAGCTTCTTCATTTTTGACCCAGTGTATGCAATGAACGAAACCAACAGCCGTCAGGAATTTAAGGACTTTGTAAACACTGTTCATGAGCATGGTATGGAAGTAATTTTGGACGTTGTGTATAATCATACAGGAGAAGGTGGAGATAAAGACACTTGTTTTAACTTTAAAGCTTTAGCCGATAGAACTTATTACCGTTATTACGATGAAACTTGGTATGCCAACTGTTCAGGTACTGGAAATACATTAAACACATCTCATCATGTTGTTCAAGAAATGACGATTGCAAGCCTTCGTTATTGGGCAATTGATATGGGTGTTGATGGATTTAGATTTGACTTAGCTTCAATTTTGGGGCAGGGTGAAGATGGAAATTGGACTTATCATTCATTGCTAAAGCGCATAAAAGAAGATGGGGTTTTATCTCATGTAAAATTAATTACAGAAAGTTGGGACGCAAAAGGGCAATATGATGTTGGAAAAATGCCTGCTCCTTACCATGAATGGAGTGATGTTTTTAGAGACTGTATGCGTCGCTTTATGAAAGGTGATAAAGGGGTAATCCATTCAGTTACAAAATGTATTATGGGGCGTGAATTGGTGTTTGACCACGAAGAAATGAAGAGTCTCCCAATCCATTACATGACAGCTCATGATGGATTTACTCTTTATGATTTGGTAAGTTATAACGAAAAACACAACGAAGAAAACGGTGAGCAAAATAGAGATGGTCACAGCCATAACATTAGTTGGAACAGTGGTTTTGAGGGTGAAAATAACGACCTATATATTAAAGAATTTAGAGAAAGAAGAATGAAAACTTTTCTTTCTATGTTGTTTTTGAGCAAAGGTGTTCCAATGTTGCTTATGGGTGATGAAGTTGCAAGAACTCAAAAAGGAAATAATAACGCATTTTGTCAAGATAGCGAATTAGTTTGGTTTGATTGGGAGCGTGCCGAAGAATATAGCGAAATGTACCGTTTTACACAAAAATTAATTTCACTTCGCAAACATATTCCATGGCTTACAACTCCAAGTAATGTTGCGCCTAATTGGCACGGAGTAAAACTTTACTCTCCAGATTGGAATTATCATTCAAGAAGTTTAGCTTGGTCTTTAAATGAAGGAGAATGCCAAATTTATTTCGTAGTTAATAATTATTGGGAAACTTTGCGTTTTGAGTTGCCTCACTCAATCAATAAATGGAAAGTATACATCAATACTGCACATTCGGAAAACGTTGTTGAGCGTGATATTACAAACGACCATTACACAGTTCCACCGTTTACATTTTGTGTATTAATTGATATGCCAAGGGATAAGAACGGTAAGCCTCTTCCAATTGATGGAAATATTATCAAAACTATTTAATAATTTCAGAACAAAAAAAGATACTTAAATTAATGAGTATCTTTTTTTATGTTCAATTCTAATTTATTATAAATTAAGTTGTGGACTAATTTTTGTTTTTGTGGTAAAATAAAAATAAACCAGTTTTTTACATAAATTTAAATTTTCAATCATCTACAGTCATGTAGGTGATTTTTTTAGGACAAAAATTTCACATTATCACGATTTCTGGATTTCACTTTTCAAAATGCTACCCCCTCTTATTATATCGTTAGCAATTTTCCATCATTTTTTAGGATTTCCGTAAGCGACATACCCATTCCAGATACCTCAATATCCAAAGATTTCAATTTCTCCGTTACTCCAAACATATTCGCACACCCCATGCAAGCCAAAATCTCTACTCCAACGTGTTGTGCCATCTTAATTTTTTGTTGAATAGTTTCATCTTCTGCCACAAGTTCGGCACTAGCTCCCCAAATTATAATCTCTACTTCACGAAACCAATTTTGAGTTTTTGCGGCAATTGCATACATAAAAACCATCGTATGTGCTGTATGTGGATTGTCTGTTGTCCACAAAATATTTAGTTTATCTTCCATTATATAATCCTCCAAATTTTATTTTTATTATATCACAAAAAAGCTACCCCCAAAACTGGAGATAGCTTATAATTAAATTTTGAATTGGTCAACTTGAGCTTTTAAACTTTGTAACTGAGTTTCCAAATCTTGGCTAACCGAAATGTTAGTATTTGAAATAGCACTATTTTTATTCATCTCTTGCTCCAGCTCCTCAACCCCTGTAATAATTTTTTGTAGAGCATCTTTTTGGGCAGAAGCGTTGTGGTAGACGTGTTTTGAAACGTTTAGAGTTTCTTCGCTTGCCAAAACTATATTATCTAGTGCAGTTACTGTAATCTCCACCAAGTCTTCACCCTTATCTAAATTTGTCAAATTGTTATTGATTAGCTGATATATATTTCCTACAAGTTCAGCAGTTTTTGATGATAATTCACGGATTTCACTTGCTACAATAGTAAATCCTCGTCCTTGCTCACCTGCTCTTGCTGCTTCAATTGATGCATTTAAAGCAAGTAAATTTGTTTGTTCCGAAATATCTTCAATATCTTTAATAACTTCTATCATCTCTTTTGTAGAATGATTTATTAGGTGCATGGCCTGTACCAGCTCATCACTTTTACTTTTTCCATCAGTAGCTTTGTTGGCCATATCCTCTGTAATTTTGTAACTTTTTATAATATCTTCAATAACGTTAATAATATCATTTGTAAGACTTATGCTCTCTTGCTTAAAGTTTGAAATCAATCCACCTTGAGTAGTTGTAAGCTCCGATAATTCATGTGCAGAAGTTGCAATTTGCTCCGAGGCTATATTAACTTCTTTGGTAGAATTGATTGTGTGTGATAATAATCCTTTTAAATTGCCAGAAATATTTAACAAAGAAATCTTGATTTTGCCAAAATCTCCTATATAATTTTGCTCTGGTAAAGGTGTAAAATTTCCTTGTGCATACGAGTCTAAAATAGTATCAATTTCATTTATATATAACGTAAGCGTTGATGATACTACATCTAACGATGATACCAAATTTTCAAGCTCAATATTTGAAGTAGGAATATGACTTGTGTCAATATCCAAATTTCCTTGTTTAATTTGTCCAAGTGCCTCTACAACTTGTTCTAATGGACTTATATATTTTTTTACAATTGAGTTAATCGCTATAGACACAATTACCAAACTTAGTAATAAAATCACTACACTTTGTCCAATTTCTGCCACTATATTTTGTGTCACATAGCTAGTGGGATAACAAGAAACTATAAGTAACTGTGTTGATGGTACATGATGTGAAGTTGCATAAAATTTGCGTCCATTATTATCAGCTACTTGGTGAATTTCATCAGTTTCAATATTTAATAAGGTAGCAAAATCATTGCTAATATCTTTAATAGAATACACTCCATCGCCTGTTGCAGGGACAAAATTACTATCTGGGTGAGATACTATACTTCCGTCTTCTGTCACCATAAATACATATGCATCGCTATCATTTGCAATATTACTCAAAATATTATGCATATCAGAAAGGCGTATATCCATTCCGATTACACCCATGATGGTATTATTATCATCAACAATTTTCTTTGATAAAGCTATAACATAATTTCCACTAATAACATCAACATAAGGACTTGAGAAATATACATCATCAGCAGTTATTGCTCCTTGATACCAGTTTCTAGTTGTTGGGTCATAATCTGGAGTTTGCACCCAACCCGTAGTTTCTACCAAAGCTTTGTCTGGCCTTGCATAATACATAGCCTTAATAGTTGGGTTTGCCTCCGATTGTTTGGCCAAAAAGTTTTGAATATTTTCTAATTCCAATTTACCCTCTTTTAAATCTTCACTAAATTGAATTGCCAAAGCTCTAATTAAAGTAGCCTTTTCTGAAAGCTCAACATTAACCCCATTTGCAGCAATTTGTGCATTACTAATAGTTGAAACCTTTGCAAGCTCAAGCGTTTCAAACATAATGCTTAGCGCTTGTGAAATAGTTGTAATTGATAAAATTACTATCATCAAAACACTAAAAGTAAGTTTAATTTGAGCCCCTAAACTCTTCTTATTCATAGTAAATTTCCTCTCCTTATTATAATTTTTTTGATACACCAAGTTGTATGTAGATAATGCTCCTTACCTAAGTAAAATCCTTAACTAACTTATATTTTACCCTAAATTAGACAAATTGAAAACCCTTTGTTAATTTATACACCAAAAAATCTACCTCCAAAATTTGGAAGTAGATTTTTTTAAATTTTAAATTGTGAAATTTGAGTTTGTAAACTATCTAACTCTGCTTCTAACTGTTGGCTAACAGATATATTTGTTATGGAAATTGCACTATTTTTATTCATCTCTTGCTCCAATTTCTCAACATCTGTAATAATTTTTTGCAATGCATCACGTTGAGAAGAAGCATTCTCAGATACTTGTTTTGAAACGTTTCTAGTTTCGTTACTTGCCAAAACAATATTATCTAACGATGTTACTGTAACTCCCAATAATTTTTCACCCCTATTTAAATTTTCCAAATTCTCACTAATCATCTCATACACATTACCTAAAATTGCAGAAGTTTTTGATGATAATTCTCGTACCTCACTTGCAACAATAGTAAAGCCTTTGCCTGCCTCACCTGCTCTTGCTGCTTCAATTGACGCATTTAGGGCCAATAAATTAGTTTGGTCTGCGATATCTTCAATAGACTTTATAACTTCAATCATATCTTTTGTTGAGTCACTAATGAGGTTCATAGCCCTTACTAACTCATCATTTTTCTCCTTACCATCAATAGCTTTGATTGCCATATCATCAGCGATAACATAACTTTTATCAATTTCTTCAATAATATTAATCATATCTTTTGTAAGATTTATGCTCTCTTCTTTAAAAAGTGCAATTAATGAACTTTGACTAATTGTTAATTCTGATAATTCGTCAGCAGAAGTTGCAATTTGCTCTGATGCTAAGTTAACCTCTCTTGTAGAATTAATTGTAGACGATAATAATCCTCGTAAATTTTCAGAAATATTTAATAAAGAAATTTTAATTTTGCCAAAATCTCCTATATAATTTTGTTTTGGTAATTGTGTAAAATTCCCTTGTGCATAATCATCTAAAATTGTATCTATTTCATTTATATATGAAGTTAGAGTTGATGAAACTATGTTTAACGAAGAAACTAATTTTGTTAGTTCTAAATTGGTTGTTGGAATGTGGCTTGTATCAATATTTAAATTTCCTTGTTGAATTTCCAAAAGAGCGTCAACGACTTGTTCTAGTGGACTTATATATTTTTTTACGATAAATTGAATTACAAATGAAATAACAAACAAACTTACTATCATAATTACTATATTTTTGCTAATTTCTTTGGTAATAAGTTGCAAAATATAATCTGCTGGATAACATGAAATAATACTTAAAGTTGTTGATGGAACATTTTGTGATGTTGCATAAAAAATGCGTCCTGTTTCGTCTTTTACTTGGTGGATTGTCCCATCAGTTATATTTACTAATTTTCCAAAATCGCTACTAATATCCTCCATCGAAATTATACCATCTCCAATGTCAGGCACAAAAGTTTCATTTGGGTGAGAGGCAATCATTCCATCTTCTGTTACCATAAACACATAAGCATCATTTTCTGTTGAAATTTCACTCAAAATCCTATGCATATCAGCCAATTTGATGTCCATTCCAACGACACCCAAAACGTTGTTATTCTCATCAAGAATACTTTTTGATAAAGCTATAACATAATTTCCTGTAATAATATCAATATAAAGATTTGAAGTGTACACATCATCAGTCATTAATGCTCCTTGATACCAGTTTCTAGTTGTTGGGTCATAATCTGGAGTTTGCACCCAACCCGTAGTTTCAACTAAACATTTATCAGGCGTTGAATAATACATACCCTTTATTGTAGTTGCTGCCTCTACTTGCTTCATCAAAATGTTATGAATATCATTAAGATCTAACTTTTCATGTATCAAATCTTCTTTAAGCTGAATTGCTAAAGTTCTAATTAAAGTAGTTTTTTCGGCAAGCTCCACCTTAATTGCATTTGACGCAAGTTGGGCATTACTAACAGTGGCCACCTGTGCAACATCAAACATTTCAAACATAATACTAACGACTCGGGACATTGTTGTAACGGATAATATTACTATAATTAAAACATTAAACATGATTTTAATTTGTGTCCCCAAACTTTTTTGGTTCATAATAAATTACCTCCTAGGTGTAAAATTTTCTTATTTATGTAATCAAGATAGCAAATTCCTATCCTGCATATCTAATTTATATTTTAACTTAATTTACAAAAAATTGAAACCTTTATCCAACGAACATTCTATAAATATACTAAAAAATAAAATTAGCTATTTTACCAAAATATACCTTTGTCATTATTTTAAAGTGAGTTTTTCATAAAATTTAAGAAAATTTGCCTACTATAATAAGGAAATGATAACAAAAATTTGGCTTGGATAGAAAAAAATAATTAATTAATTACATATATTTTGTAGCTATAATATAATATACTATTATATAGAAGTAAAAAGGAAGGCAAATCCTTAAATTGTTAGTAAAGTTATTGCTTATCCTCTTTACTTTTACCTAACGTTATCATATACTATTCTATATATGTTAGTATAACTACCCATGAGTTTAAGAAAAGGAAGTGATTTACATGAAAATCGAAAAAATTAGTGAGTCGCAAATTCGCATAACTCTAAATCACGCTGACTTATCAAATCGTAACATTAAGATTACCGAACTTGCTTATGGTTCTGCAAAAGCCCAGGCTTTGTTTAAAGATATGATGTCAAAAGCCTACGAAGATTTTGGGTTTGAAACAAATAATGTGCCTCTTATGATTGAAGCTGTACCTCTTTCTCTTGATAGCATCATGATTGTGGTAACTAAGGTAGATGACCCTGATGAATTAGATGAAAAATTAGAAAGTCTTAGCGAACGTCCAACCCACAGAACCTTTAAGGATATGGAAGATGACCATTCTTCTTATAGTAGTCCAACCGATACTGTTGAGGAAGAGCCAGTAACTGGTTCACAACTTATGTATTGTTTTGACTCCCTTGATGATGTGGCATCGGCTTCTCATCAAATTCAACATCTTTATTTTGGAGCAAGTTCTATTCATAAGTACAGCGAAAAGTATTTTTTAATTTTGAATTCAAATCAATATGCTAACACATCTCATACTGTGTTAACAAGCATTTTAAATGAGTTTGGCAACTATGCGTACTCTAGTCATTTAAATGAATATTATTTATTAGAGCATGGTCAAGTTATTATCAAAGCTAACGCCGTAGATATTCTAGCAAAATACCTATAAAAAATCGCCTTTCCTACTTTAGGAAGGCGATTTTTTTTGTTATACTGTTGCTAAATATTCATTAAGTTGAGTTAATAAAACGTCGCTATCCATTCCATGAACTGTACACGCATCTGCTAAAGACTCGTGTTGAGCTGAAGGACAACCCAAACAATGCATACCAGCACGCATTAAAATAGGTGCAACACCTTGGTCAACTTGAAGGATTTCTCCGATAGTCATTTCTTTTGTTACTTGTGCCATGATAATATCTCCTTTGGCTTAAAAATTTGTTTGTTGAACAAACCTTATTATAACAGATTAGGAAAAATTAGCAACTAGCTATTTTGAGCAGTAGCTGTTAATTGAGGAATAATTTGCTTTTTGCGAGAATATACGTCTTCCAAAAATACACTTTCTTTATTTGCCTCAATCCCAAAAGTTTGGTCTGCCAAATGTTTATCTTGCCCAATAGCCAAAATTTCCGAACCACCCTTTACTAGGTCTGTCATCATTAGTATAACCAAACTTAGCCCATCTTTATCAATAATATTATTAATTTCTTCACGGATTTCTGGTTTCATTGTTTCTAATCTCTCGGCATCTGAAGTATTAATCTGTGCAACTGCCACATTATATTTACCCATCTTAAACGCCTTACGATCAACATCTAATAAATCTTTTGCAGTCATTCCTTCCAAAGAAGTTCCAGCTGCCAATAAATCTTTACCATAAGTTTCCAAATCAACTTCAGCAATAGTAGCTAACTCACGAGCAACTTTTTCATCTTGAGGAGTGCAAGTTGGAGATTTGAAAATTAATGTATCCGATAAAATCGCACTTAACATAAGTCCCGCCATTGATTTAGAAGGAGTTAAGTCGTTTTCTTTATACATTTTTGCAACAATTGTAGATGTACAACCAACAGGCTCAATTCTTACCAAAATCGGCTTCCCTGTATCAGGAATTGCAACTTTATGATGGTCGATAATCTCCAAAACATCAGCCTTATTAATTCCATTAGCACTTTGAGAATGCTCGTTGTGGTCAACTAAAATAATTTGCTCACCAGTAACATCAGTAACTTCAATAGGGAATTCCACCCCAAAAGTTTCAAGCGCAAATTCAACTTCCTTATTAATCTTTCCAAGTCTTGCAGGAATTACGTCAGTATCTCCTAATTTTTGTTTCAAATTTGCGTACGCAATTGCTGAACAAATAGAATCAGCGTCAGGGCTTTGATGCCCAAAAACATAAGTACTCATATTACTACCTCATTTCATATATTTTTAATACCCAAGTCTATTATATTATATTTTTGCACAACGATAAAGCTTATTTACAAAATAATTGTAGTATATTTTGTATGGATAAAATTTGAAAATTTCCAAATACTACTTAATAGATTTGATAATTTAGTAAGGAGGAATTTTTTTATGTTAACTTTAACAGAGCAATATGCGCTTTGTGCATTAAACGATAAAGGAAAAATTAGTTATAACAATAGACAGTCAATAACTTTGGGGATTGCTGGTCTTATTGAATTAATCCAAAATAACTTGGTACAAATTGAAGATGATAGGATAATTTTGGTTGGGGATTTAACTCCACAATGTTTACACCTAAGAAGTATTTATAATTTTATTGAGCAATCTGACAAACTTCTTAGCCTAAAAAAGTTTACCTATGATTTATTTAATAACGAAAAAGCAACTAACAATTTATTAATTGATATCAAAATGGAGCTTGACCGACTAGAATGCATGGACGTTTTTATGGAACAAGGGTTTTTCTCAACAGGTCCAATTCATATGCCAAAAGAACATATCGTAAAAGATATTATTGAAAATTTACGCCCAAATATTTTTGAGACCAAAGCTCACCTTAGCGAAAATGAAATATTATTATTAAATCTATTTGATAATAGTGGTCTCATTAAGAAGTATTTTTCTGCTGACGAGCAAAAACAGCTTACTTTTGAATTGCGTGAAGCCGAGCATACTATTAATTCTCAAACTGGAGAACTAGTTCGTTATATCGAATTTACCCAAGGAGTAGTGCTTGGAGTTACTGCTGGAGCTTCTGTATAAAAAAGTTTTAAAATTTGTGAATAAACCTTCCCAGACAGGGCTATAATCTAGTTAAAGTTTATACTTTAATTCGATTATATTATAATTTAATTTATCAGGCTAAAGTTTATACTTTGGTCTGTTTTTTATGATATAATTTGTGAAGAAAGGAGCAATTTATGGGAAGATTTATTTCAAAAAACTTTGTTGAACTAATAATTTTAATAATAATCATAAGTTTGCCAATCAGTTTACATCAACATAGAGCCGATGGCAACCTAACTACTACAGCCTTCACTCATATATTCCAAAATCTTTATTATTACCAAAACCACATATTTAACTACGGATACACATCTACCAAATTAGAAAAATCATCATCTTACAAAGATTTTATTATCTTACAAAGCAATGATGTATACTATGAATTTTGTGCAGAAAGAGGATTAGTACAAATTTCTACTGTAGTAAACGAAGACCATTCACTACTAATTAGAATAGATAAGACACAAGATTTTTGGACTAGGGAATTTAGTATCGAAAGCGAAAAATATCCTATTTGGACAAACTTATACTTAACACCTTATTTGATTACTAGTGTTGATGATAAAATTAGACGGGAACTTAAATATAATGAGGGGTATTCTTATGTAGATTACAACATAGATTTTTCAAGATTTGATACGGGGTTTAATGGAGGAGGCTATAAGGCAGATGATTTTATTAAAAGTCGAATAGCAACAGAAACTCTCCAAAGCATTCTGGTACAAGGGTTACAGCTAGAAAGTGCCTTAATAAATTTATACTTAGAAATACAGCCAACTATTTAATTTATTGTAGTTGACTGTATTTTGTTAGCTCCAAATCCATATTGACTCTCAAGCCCAATGCCTACATAATTTCCAAAATAAAGCAATTCATTTACCCATTCTAAATGTTGGGTTGGTCTCAAAATATATTCTCCCATAAAGGTAGTTACTCTAGCCCCATTCAAAATAATTGATTGTTTACACTCCTCAACAATTTCAATTTGCATTTGATACATATATTTCAAAGCCTCTTTAGGAACTTGCTCTCCAAAATTTTTAGCATATTTACGAGCCAAATTTTTAAATAACAAAATTGAATGTAATTCATCAATAAATTTATCCCCAACTTTAAATATGGTAGGAGAATTAAGTTTTAAAGTATACTCATTACTTGGTTGCTCCCCCTCATAATAATGCACATAAGGACTACTACCCACTTGAACTTTAATATCTCTAACTAAAAATTGCCTTCCCTCCAAAACTATAGGTTGTCTTTGAATATTGCTCCTAAAAAGATGCATATTTATTTCACCAAACAATTCCCTATCTATACAAGTAAATCGTTGAATAACTATCTGATTTTGCTCTAAATTACAGCTTTTTTTATGACCCAAAAAATTTGATATTGAATATCCATCATTAAACCGTACTACAGACTGTAAAAATTGCTCCATTGCTTTAGCTGGATAACTGATTTTACATTGTTCTACACTAATTAACACTACAACCCAACTACTCCACAAAAGAAATCACTCCCCAGCCTAACGGATATTTATTTTCTACTAATAACCTAGATCTAGGGTCAGTTTTTAACTCTCTCCCCTTATTAACAAGATTAAAAGTTGTACTATTCATTCCAGCACCACGCCCTAAACGAACAAGCATTTGTGTATTTTTATCCATATTATCAAAATAACTTTTGATTTGAGTATATACCTCTAAAGTATCCCCATAATTTACTCTTCTAAAAAATTCTAATTCAACATCAATCATCTTACTAGCTTTTTCATTTACCGATTTAATAAGTTGCTTACTATTAAATGCAATACCTTTAGCCATTTTATGATTAAAGTAATCTTCATTAATAGAAAGATTTCCATACATACAATTTACATTATTATTTTGTAAAAATCCATCAGCACACACCATTTGAATTGGTATTGCTGGCTCAAAAGTAGTTCTTTTAGGCTTATAAACATACATTGTAGCTTGATATCCACCAACCACCAGTTCTCCCCTAGCATCAGTAATTTTTAATGCCTTAAATGGATCTTCTTTAACATCTCTATATTCAAGGTAGTTCTTTTCAAGATTTTGAGCCTTCAAAAAAGGTGATACCCCTTTAATAGCACCCTTTGGAGTTTTTATTAATGTATAGTCCAAATCATCTTCTTCATAAGCAATTTGAGATAATAAAGCCCCACGCAAAGCTCCTTTTATCGTACTCCCAGGAATATACTCTCGTTCTAAACTATCTATAAAAGCTAGCAAAATCAACTGGTTATTCTCATTTCTCCTAGCTGTATATGCAAGTTTTTCTTTATATAATTTTGCTACTGAATAAGAAACAGGCATCTTTTTTATATAGCCAAACTTAGGTTCATAATGCTTATTAATTTCTTGACGGAGCTTTACAATATCCTTCATCATTAACTTTACTAACTTATCATTATTCGGGATTTTATTTATAATTTCAGCAAAATTAATTTTATACAGCATTTCATTTTGGATAACATATTCATATGGATAAATTTCAGTTCCATTACCAATATGAATAGGACTCAAAGGCATAAATTCGTATTTCATATATTAACCCCCACACTAAAACTTAAACCATATTGCACTATATCTGGATTTTTATGCACATTATACAACATCTTTCCTTTATACACATCTGGAGAACCCCTAAAAATACTTCCTGCTTCATCATATGTGAATGGGTGTTTAAAAACATTATTTTCACCTAAATTTGAAGATATTTTTCCATATTTAGTATTGCTATTTGCATAAATAATTTCAGTATAATCCTTTTCATTTGGAATATAAGTCGATAAAGAAATAAATCCATTCTCTTTATAATCCATAGAAATGCTCTCACTCTTTTCAAAACTTATCGTCTGAATCTGACCTTTACCAGCACTAGCCTTTTTCCCATAGCCACTTGCCTCAATATATTTAATAGCTTTCTCCAAAATTGTAATATCAAACTCACTATTTATTTTTAAATATACATCTAAATCATCAGTATAATATGTTTCAACTTGAGTGTACAATTGTTCAGCTGAATTAGTTAATCTATTAATTGAATTTTTATTAACCTCCTGTTCTACAAAAAAAGCTGATAATATACTACGTTTTTTTGTATCTACTTCAGTTTTATTATCGTATATTGTCTTTGCACAGTGTGATAATATTTTTTCATATCTCTTAATATTAGTATCGTAGGATAATGGTTTGGCTAATTTAAAAAAAGTTATAGGGTTTCTAATTCCTTCTAATATTTCTTGATACAATTTATACGGTGTTAATCCACTACACATCTCATTAAATATATTCACATGTACATATTTAACTTTGTCTAAATGCTCTATAATCCTCCAAATCAATATGCCTTCTTGCTTTGGAATATTTGTAGGAAACTCAAAGGGTTTACCATATCTAGGTATAGGCAAACAATCTTTAATAAATGCATCTGAAATTACCCATGGCGGAGTATTTGTATTAAACTGCGAAAGTAATTCTTTAATATTCCCTTGCTCATAACTAATTGCCCAAACTAAATGACCCCATAAAATATCTGATAAAAACGGTGTTATAACCCCTGATTTTGGGCGAAAAGTCCATTTATAAAGTTGATAACTCATAAAATCACCTCTCTAATTTATCGAAATTGTATTAAGATCAAATATTTCGCCATCAATAGTTAATTCAATTTCAATTGCTCCTGAACCACGAGATACTCCCCCACCAATTCCATCTAATGTTAGTAATTTCAATGCTTGTAAAACTTTCTTAAAATTTTCTTCATCAACTTTAGCATCATCATCAATATCAAAAACTTTATAAGTCATATCAAAATTAAACGATATTGTAGACGGCACACGCTCTTTATTTCTTGGGTTTGCAGCAGATGTCAGACGGTCAATAGCATTTTCATATTTTAACTCTGTATCACGACCAGTATTTTTACGCAAATTAGTCAAAACTTCTTTACTTTCTGTGGTTAAATATGCATCTCTAACTACCAATCTAGTAGGCCCTATTTTTGCCACTTCTCTATCTTTACTTGTACCATGCCCAAAAATTCTACAAATTGCACAATTTTTATCCGAACAGCTATGAACTTTTCCATCAGTTACCTTTCCCAAATTCCATTCAGAAAGTGAACGCATCTTCCCTTTAATCGAACTCGCAGGAATATATGGCTCTTTTGAAATCGGCAAACGAATTATAGGGTTGTCATTTCCTCCAATTTCAATTGCTCCACTATCTCCACCAATTGCTAAACCAGAAACCAAAATAATTCTTCCTTGAATATGTTTAATCGAATTTAATTTCATCTTTACCCCTCCCTTGTTTCCTTATAACTATACCCAACTACAGCCTCAAAAAGTTTCATGAAATCAAAAAATGCCTCATATTGTTTACGAGGGTCTGTTTGTTTATAAATATAATCTACTGCCTTATTTAAAAAATCATATAATACGTTTTTAATTTTACCACTACTAAATTTATATGCCACTTTAGATTTTAACAACCAAATCTCATTAGCATTATATTCAAATTCTTCCACATTTTCAATCTTAAATGAAATAGCTTTGCATTCAGCATAAAACCCTCTAATTTGTGAACGAGTTTCTCTACTTTTACCCAAATCTTCAGCAATATTTTTTGCATCAAATAATAAAATCTCAGCTCTTAAAATATCTTTTTCATCTCGTAATCCTTTATCAAAGCACGATAAATCAACCTCAATCGTTCTGTTTTGAGGCTTATAATTATTCTGCGTTCTATGTTGAGGTTTATTATTAAAATTTGAACCTTTACCACCAACCATACTATTCCCCCCTTTGTTTGTATACTGCATAATTTAAAATTGCTTGTAACTCATTAGACTTTGCTAACAATGATTTTTGTTCAATTTCAATAAATGCATTATTATTCATCAAAAATATTTCTTCTATTACTTCAACTATTTCTTTTTGATTTTTATCACTTTTTTTCAAATTACGTTCAATATCGTAAGTTAGATGGCTCATATATATTAATGCTTCCATATTTTGAGTATTGCTATAATCTTCTAACTTCAAAGCGTGCATTTTGAGTCTATAAATAAAACTCTGTGATAAAACTCCACTTTTCATGGCATTACTAATTTTTTCACCAGTTATAATAACCCTGTCGAATTGTGACCATTGTAAATCTTTCCCAAAAAAATTTATAATAGGGACATTTCTTAGAAAACTTCTTTCTAAACTCTGATTAGTACTAATGAAATTTTGGCGTAAAGGTGACTTTTGTTTTTGTAGCGAAATTACACTATATAAACCTATCTCTTTATTTTTACTCACCAGCTCATTAAATACAAAGTGTATTCGTTTTGCAACAGCAGGCAATTCATTCCATGCTCCTATAATTGTTATTCCACAATGGTTGGCATCAATAACAAGATGATTTTGCCAATTTACCTTTACCGTTGTCTTTTTTCCAAATTCTATAGTTTGAGAAGTTTGTTTTAAAATTTCTCCTTGAAAAAATTCTTTGAAAAATGTATTTAAAATTGCATGAATGGTAGATAATCTTGATATAGAAGTATAATCTTCATTTTCTGTTAAAAGTCCATATCTATAAAATAAATCTATATCTTTAACTTGACATTTAAGAACTCCAATATAACTAGCACCTTGCGTTGCATCTGCAATTTCTTCCAAAGATTTTATCTTGTCTGTATAGGCATCTACAGGGGTTACACTAGGAAAAATAGTTACTGAAACTGGTATAGTTTTGTGAGAAGTTAAGTCTAAATCTGTTATCTTCTTTGCAAATTCTACTTGTGGTAAAGTTTCCAAAATTGTAACTATCGGTAAAATTTCTCTTTGCTCCTCAAAATGCCAAATTAAAAATTTATTATCCTCAATAAGGTTAGCCAATGTAATTTCTAGCTCACACTGGTTACATCTTTGCTCTTTTGCAGTTATTGTGTTAATTTCACAAAGTGGGCATCTACTAATTGCATTATCTAGTTTACAAATTATTGGTGAACGCAAAATTTGTTGTTGCCACTTTAATGATTTACTTTCTTTAAGATTAGCTTTTGATATATAAATTATTTCATTAAAACGCTGAATTTTTTCTCCTGAGATAGGTTGAATATGGCTATTTATATATAACTCTCCATACCAACTTGTGTATAAACAATCATTAATTTCATTTATTATATTTTCAACCAAAATTTTAACACCATCTAAGTTTGGCATAACAATATATAAGGAATAACTTTCTTCCCAAATTTTGCATACAGAAGTTAGCCCTAAATCCTCCAATATACGGTGAGTTAGTGCTTCTTTAAGTAATGATATATATGCTACTTTTCCTTTTAGACGTTTGATAGATTGGGTATTTGTTGATAAATTTTTGATATATTTATCTGCTCCATCAATTTCAATAGATAAAATAGCCATCGTATTGTTTTTATTTCCAGTAGTGATAGTTTTTTCCGAAAAGTCAATTTCTTTGTAATATTTATACAAACATTGTGCAAATGCTGATGTAGTTTTTGAATGCTCATATAAAGATATATCACTAACTTTTTTTGTAGTATCAGCTGGTATACACCATGTATAACGTTGTAATAACAAATTTAATCCATCAAAAAATTGATTAAAATTATAAAATTCAAGACTCTTGACATCTTCCAAAAATGCTTCGATTAAACGCATTAATTCATCTTCAGTATTTTTTAGAAATTCTTGTGGAATAAGAGTGTCATAATTAAATGTTCGCAACTTATAACGAAATTTATTTTCTTCTTTAGTAGTTTTAATTGCTAAATTAGCCAATATACTATCTATTGGACGAGTTGCATAATATTCACTTTGTACATCTTCTCTTCTATCTTTTGAAGAAAATGTATCTGCCCTACTCACTATATATGCTAATTTACGAGTTTCTTCGTTTTTACAATCTTGAACTTTATAAGCTGAAGGTAGTTTGTAATATTCATGATGACGCTGTACCACCTGCTCCAAAGTTTCATCAAATTCTACTATGTTATTTTGGGCTAACCAGTGGATAAACTGCTTTGAACTTTCTGAATGTTGTCCGTTTTTTGCGCCTAAATGTTTGCTCCAATATACACTTCTTGAAATAAATTTTCCAATATCATGTAACAAACCACCTAACGCAACGATTTGAAATTCTGTTAAATTTTGTATCATTCTAGTTTCCTTTCTATAGATTTATTATTGTTCCAAATCCTAAAGATTTTCGTTTTCCAATCCCCATATAATTTGGCAAAATTACATTACTCTCAAAATTACCTGTAAAAGCTACCATTTTAACATTTTTTAATACAATAGGTTTTGGTTCAAATTTACCATTACAAATTATAGGAGTATTAACCATTATTCCCAAATCTTTAAAATTTGATAAAATGTTATTTTGTAGTTGCTTATTTAAATCAAAGCTTTCTTCTTTATATAACTTAAAATTTTCTTGATTTAAGGCAAGCCATGGAGTAATAAATTTATAATTATACATCTTGGTATCTATTGCAAAATTATCGTTTGTTTCTCGCAAATTTTTCTCTTTAATAAGATATTGTTTACCTTCGATATTTAGTAGTTGGATACTATCAAAAATGCTTAATAATATAGGTTTTACTTGCGGGGTATACCCAACAATAGCAAGTTGTTGATTTATAATTTTGTATTGTATTAGAGGCAGTTTATACCTAAACTCAAAATCATTTTGGTGATTATGAAGCAACACCTCTTCTTGAAATTGACTTGCTATATATCCACGCAATTTTTCCACATCTCTTGGAATGGGCTTATAGTTTTCTATCTTAAAAGATAGTATATAACTTTGTAACATAATGTCTCCTTAATTGTCAATACAAGTAGTATTATATATCTTTATAAGATAATTTGCAAGGTTTTTATACAAAATATTTATTTTTCTAAGTAATAAATATTTATTTTTCTAAGTAATAATTCAAGATTATAATTACTTTTTACATCTAAAATCGTATAACTAATTTAATAAAACGTAATTCAACCTTGACTTCATGTAGATTGTTTTGTATAATACGTAGAAGATATAGAAAATAAAAATCTTTATATTACTCTAATCTAATTAAAAAAAGAAAGAAGGAACTTTATGTACCAAAATGATATTGAAAAAATAATTAATCGACAATTTGACATTACTACAGGGTTAGCAACAAATTTATCTTTACCAAAATTTAAAAAATATAGTGTATGTAATTTAAGAGGAGGAATAGGAAAAACAACATTATCTTTTAATTTAAGTTACCTAGCTGATAATATTTTAACTCTTGATACTTGTCCCCAAGGAAATTTATCATACTTTTTTGATGATAATTATTTTAACAATTATTCTATCACTGTAAAAGATTTAATTTTACCTTACCTTATTCCTGGTCTTGGTAAACCTACTAGGTGTTCAACTTTTGTGGGGTCTAGCAATAAATGGTTTGCTAACAAAAATGCATTTTATATTCCATCTAGTGATGAGCTATATTTATTACCGTCTCAACTTTCTACAGCACTTCACCAAGCATCTAGCTTGTCAAGCCCTCAAAAAGAACAAGCTGTTGCCAATATTTTATATTCTTTAAAAAGCGAAGTGGATCGTGAGATGGCTGAAAATAATTTGGACAAATGTTTAATTGATACTTCTCCATTTTTTTCTGGTGCAACTCAATTATCTTGGCACGCTAGCGATGCACTTATTATTCCTGTTAGAACCGATCAACAAAGTATAAATTCTTTGGAGTTATTAATTAATACTTTAGTTAATCCTAGTAGTGAATTTAGACGCTACTTACCAGAAATGGTTACTCCAAAAATTCATATGATTATTTTAACTCATTGTGGTTGGTCTACTGTTTCTGGTGCACAAAGTAAGCCAAATCAGCAAACTAAAGTTTATATCAAAAAAGTTTATGATTTATTAAATCGTCATAGAAACCTTTTAAGTACTAATGACCCTAGTAATCATTTGTTTTTGTTAGATGACTTTTTGGGGTCTGGCAGAATTTCTTCAGCATTATCAAAACCTCTTGAATTGTTACAAGCTGGGGAAACAAAAACTATTGATAGAGTGCGTGTTACTGTTAATCAGTCTGTAGATAAGTGTAAACATGAACTTAATTATATTAATCGCCATTTGTGGTAAGGCTTTTGGTTTAAGAATTGTAGGTAGATTTATTTTTAATTGAATATTTTTTATTATACAAAAAAGAAGATACTTATTTTACTAAGTATCTTCTTTTTAATTGTTTCAATCCTTATTATATTGGATTATTAACGAAAAGATGGTAATGGTAAAGGTAAATGGAAGCGAGTTTCAATCCTTATTATATTGGATTATTAACTAAAACAAACAAAAATTAAAATAAAGGTGGGAGACCACGTTTCAATCCTTATTATATTGGATTATTAACTCACGTTTTATCACTTTGATTATAGCAAAGTAGTAACGTTTCAATCCTTATTATATTGGATTATTAACCCATAACTTATACATTTGTAAATAACTATACACTATCATACCTGATTTGTCAACGCTTTCCCCAAAATATTATCTAATATTCATTTTTGCTATAACAATTATACATCTAGTTCGACATTGGCTATACCCATTGCAATTGCTCCTTTGTTAGTTTTCCCAAAAAGCTATTCCTTCTTTATATAATATATATTTAACCAAACACACCCCTTAGACCATTGGCATAAAAATAAATGTCGACCCTCCATAGTTTGTTGGCTATAGAAGGTCGACATTTTATAAGTATTTATGAAGTTGATAATAAACAGTATGAACTTTTGTAACATCAAAATATTGAACTACTGTGTTATGTTGAAAGTTAATTTTATATCCTGATTCCGAAATTACTTGGATTGGACGAGCTGGGTCAATCTCTCCCGAGGTATCATATGATAAACATAAAAAAGGATATAATTCCCCCTCCTTAAAGTCTAGCGTGTCCACCAAATGTGCAACTTCTTTATTTTTGATGCATTGTATAGCCGTAAAATTATAGCCGTATTCCTTATTACAATTTGACATAGTATTCTCCTTATCTTATAAATTAGTATAAGCTATACTATGTTGGTTAAATTTGAAATATGACTCATAAACTAGAAAAACTATCATATTTATGGTATAATATAAAAAATTATTGTTAAGAGGGTTTAACTTTAATTTTTAATTAATTTTATTTAAAAGAAGGAGTCTGTATAATGGAACAGTTTAAAACTAGTGGAGTTTGTTCAAAAGAAATACATTTTGATGTAAAAGATGGAGTTATTAAAGAGGTATCATTTATCAAGGGGTGTTCTGGAAATGGACTTGGAATTTCGGCACTTATTAAAGGAATGCCAGTTGATGAGGCTATTGAGAGAATGAAAGGGATTGACTGTAGAGGTCGTGGTACTTCTTGTCCAGACCAATTAGCTGCTGCTCTTATGAAGTATAAGTCAAATAATTAACATACATTGAATAGTTAACATAAATATGGTATTATCTTGTTAAAATACTGTAAAATAATCAAGAATAAAAAGTAGATTTAGTCTACTTTTTTTATGCTTTTTAATATACATATAGTGAACCAACTTATTTGAAAGGACTACATTTTATGAACCTAATTATTCAAAAATTTGGTGGGACTTCGGTTGCCACTCCAAACTCAAGATTACAAGTAATCGATAAAATTACTTCTGCTATAAAAAATGGTGAGATGCCAATAGTTGTTGTGTCTGCTATTGGAAGATTTGGCGCACCTTACGCAACAGATACTTTGTTGCATTTTGTACAAGATGAGGCAGGAGAAATTCCTGATAGAGAATATGATATGTTACTTTCTTGTGGCGAGCTGATTTCTGCTGTTACTATCGCTACTTTGTTAAATAATTGTGGAATTCCAGCCAAAGCTTTTACTGGTGGTCAAAGTGGAATTATTACCGATGAAAATCATAAAGAAGCAGAGCTTTTATATACAGAGCCTGAACAACTATTAGAGTGTATTTCAAACAATATTGTTCCTGTAGTTGCAGGGTTTCAGGGCATGACTATCAATGGGCAAATTACAACTATTGGTAGGGGTGGAAGCGATACAACTGCTTCTATGCTTGGGGCTAGTGTTAAGGCTAATCGCATTGAAATTTATACTGATGTTGATGGAATTATGACTGCTGACCCAAGAGTTTGCAATAAAGCTCATATTATTTCCGAAATTAGCTACCGTGAAATTTTTCAGATGGCTGATAGTGGTGCAAAAGTTATTCACCCAAGAGCTGTTGAGTATGCTATGCGTGCAAACATTCCTTTAGTTATCAAAAACACTTTTACAGATGCCATTGGCACTACAATTTTGCAGTCTGTTGCTCAACCAAAAAAAGGAGCAGTAACTACTCATCTTACTGGGATTGCTCACCGTTCTGGGCGTATTCAATATACCATTACAGACCCTATTTTGGCCAAAGTTGACCTATTGGCGTTGGTTGCTAGCCATCATATTAGTATTGATTTAATTAATATTTTCCCACATTATAAAGTTTTTACGATTGATAATTATAATAAGAAAAAAATGGAAAAACTATTAGAAGAAGGCAATTATGAATATCGAAAAATTGAAAACTGCGCAAAAATTACGGCTATTAGTGAGCAAATGACGGGTATTCCTGGTGTTATGTCAAGAATTATTAAGTCAATGACTCAAAATGGAATTGAAGTTTTTCAAACAGCTGACTCCCTAACAACAATCGCTTGCCTTATTCCTGAAGATAAAATTAGTTTGGCTACTTGTGCCTTACATGAAGAATTTAGTTTATAAATTTTAAATTTTTTGCATTAATTAGAGCTTTTTTTCTCATACTAATTATATTCTTATGACAAAAGGAGCTAGAACATGAAAGTTAATATTACAAAAAATGAGAAATCTGAAGAACAAACTCCAGACACACCTCAAACAATAAACGAAAATATCAAAGAAAGTGGGCAAATGCCAGCGCCTGCCGATAGTACCAAAAGCAATATTCAATGTGTAACTATTATTGGTCAGGTTGAAGGTCATATGTGTATGCCACCTCAAAATAAAACTACAAAATACGAGCATCTTATTCCACAATTTGTGGGGCTTGCTGAAAATGAGCAAATTAAAGGGATTTTGTTAATTTTAAATACTGTGGGTGGTGATGTTGAAGCTGGGCTTGCTATTGCAGAGCTTATTGGTAGCTTTAATAAACCGGTTGTATCTTTGGTGCTTGGTGGGGCTCACTCAATCGCTGTACCTATTGCAGTTTCAGGGGATTATTCATTTATAACACCTAGTGCTACAATGACATTGCACCCTGTTAGAATGAATGGAACAGTGCTTGGGGTAGTTCAATCGTTTGATTATTTTGACCAGATGCAAGAGAGAATTGTGGATTTTGTTTCTAGCAATTCAAAAATTACAGCAGATAGATTTAGACAATTGATGTTAGATACTGGTAAGCTGGCAAAAGATATGGGTACGATTTTGGTTGGGCAACAAGCAGTTAACGAAAAACTTATTGATGAAGTTGGTGGATTAAAAGAAGCTATGGCAAAACTTAAAGATATTATAGAAAAGAGTGAAAGTGATGCTGTATAGTATTTTTCCAATCCAAGAAGACGAACCCCAACCAGTTGAATACGTTGAAGTTGAGTATAACGGGGTAGATTTATTGGCCGTTGTTGGTGAGTATGGCTATCAGATAGAGAGATTATATTCTATTGACAGTACTCATTTTATGGATCAAAACTTTGCCCCTGGTACAGTTATGAGCAAATCACAAATTACTTTTAAATAATAAAAAAGCTGTAAACTTAGTGTTTACAGCTTTTTTATTATTTAAGTTTTCTAAAAGTTATAACAAATCCGCCTTTTACCTGAATAGCTGTTGCCATATAATTATATGTTACAAGTTCCCAACCTTCAGACATTCGCTTATTTAATAAATCGTCTAACTCTTTACAATCATTGGCACTTGCTTTGTCTGTAAACCATTTTGTACTTACATACAGTGTTTCCGATTTATAAATATACATACAAAAACCTCCTCCAGCATTTAATTCTTTTATTATGCCTTTATTATGTCTTTATTATGCCTTTATTACAAAATTTATATATCCAATTTTTAACAATTTAAACATTTACCACAGTATTTAAAAGGTGTTTGTTATCATCAATACTAGTTAAATTTCCAAATACACAATAATTATTTTGATCCAAAACATCTTTTAACATAGTTGCATAACCACGCAAAGTATAAACCGTAGTTCCAAATAATTCTTTACGAGAAGCCAATAAATCTTCTTTTGTGCCACCAGCTAAATAATACATTTGGGCAGTTACCCCTTCTGTGTATGGTGTAAATGGGAAATCTAAATTGCTAATTGTACCTATTAAATATTGAGTTAATTGGCCTTTGTCCCAGTCCTGTGTGCTGCGGACACATGGAAGAGTGTGTCTGCAGCAGAAGTCTGTGGTCTGACCGAGATGTACAGACGCACAAACACTCACACACAAACATAAAAACACAGACACACTGACAAAGACAAACACACACACAATAAAAAAGGCTTTACTGGAATTGTGTTGGTTCCTAGAAGTCACATTCATACACATAGGTCACTTTGTCATCCAATGCAAACTCAAACAAAAATGTTTTACTTCTACACACACACACACACACACACACACACACTGTCTTGCAAACCAAAAGAGGTTCCGGCTAGTTTCCTAGAAGTCTGTCAGACATTACACTGAGCACCACAGACACAAACCTCTAACTCTCCTGCTGTACTCATGAACCAACAATCCACACCAGAGTTTTTCAAAATGACTCGACTGTCTGCACAGGTCGTCTGCATTCCTGTGAACGTTGTTGTTTATGTGTGTGGTGTATTTATAGTGTAATAACTGCTAATTATATACTCTGATTTTCATAGTTTTTACATATGCATACAGACATACACGTACACGTACACATGCTGAGACAGATGTGCATAAGTTTAGTTATCCTGTACTTAAACACCCTCAGCTCATGCATGTTCACACATGTTTACATGTAGTTTGGTAGTTGTAAACACACACATTTCTTAATAAAAATGACGAGCAGAGCAGTGAGTGCTTGTGGTTAAAGATCTGTCAATGTTCTGTCTCTCTGTTTCACTCTTCTCTTATTTAAGAGTGAAAGGACTGAAAGGAAAGGAGAAAGGACTGCTTACTATTCCAGCCATGTAAGGCTTAGACCATCGCTGTTTAGTCTAGACACGCATCTGGAACAGATGCACATGTGCGCACGCACACACACACACACAAACACACACACACACACACACACAGATAACATACACTGGAAACAAGCTATAAGGTTGTTTTGAGTTGCTCAGTCATTGCAAGCAGGCATCATTTTATGTGCCTAGGGAGGACGTCGCTCACGTGGTCAGGACTGAGTGAAGACGAGGTGCGACTGATGAAGCCCTGCTGTTTTTCTGCTGTGTGAAAAACAACTGCTAACAAACACCTACAGATGAGAGCAACTCATCGTCAGAACGACACACCCCCTTCACGCCCTGTTTAGGGTGAAAACAAAGGGATCTGGACACTGGTGCCAGATTCAAAAATGTAGCAGAATCGTGCCTAAAAGTTGCTCCTTTTTGTTGTGTACAAAAAGCAGGGTGATGTTTATATATTTGACAAAGCTATGTTTTGGAATATGCCATTAAAGGACTTAGAGGGTGATGTTTATGCTTGTTGGCAAGCCACCCGTGACACAATACGAAATGGTGTTACTTTCATTCATACCAATAAAGGAATTGAGAATAATTTGCCGGGCAGAAAAGACAATCCAATAATGCACGTTCGCCCCCATGCCACCAAGAGTGCCTATAAACTTCATGACGGTACACTACGAGGCAATATAGAACGTGATGCATATGAACTACCTGATGGGCAATGGATGACACGTCAGTGCTTT
>LNZR01000089.1 GCA_002007365.1 Epulopiscium sp. Nele67-Bin005
TGGTAATAATGTAGCTAAACATACTGTAGATATTGCGGATAATCAGCGTATTGTTAAGTATATGGTTAATGGCCTTTCTTCTGGAACTCAATATACTGTTTGGGCTACAGCAGAAAATCAATATGGGAAAAGCGAACTGTCAGATGTAGTAACTACAACTACTCCTTAAGATGAAAGGATGATATTCTCTAAGCTAGAGGATATCATCCAAATTTTCAATGCTTTTCAACTTCTAACAATGAGCTCTTTAATTATTTCAAGTCAAGTTGGCTTTTTTTCTTTTACTACTTAAAATATAGACAAACAGTCAATTATATAGTATATATTGCCAAGTAGCTCACTCTTTTTTATTATTTTTGACTTAACTTAAACCATATCTGGCACATGATGACATATGGAGAAATTTTTAAATAAATTAATTGGAATTGGTCCTAAGGAAGTTAAAGATTTTTTTTATGATAGCAATAGACATTACAGTACCAACACCTAAGCCTATAATCCATTTTTTATTATCCTTTATTTTATGGAAAAGTACAGCTACATGATGGTTTATTCTTGTTATCGTATATCTAACCCCATGTTCTTTATAGCAATATATACCACCTTTTAGCTTTCTAGGAAGTAATGTTATTATTCTACCAATTCTAAAAGACCATCCTGATTTTATAGCATTTAACTCTTCGGTCGTTGATGATAATTTTATTAAAACATCCTTAATCTCATTAACTTTAATTGAATCTTGTTCCTCACACTGGAGCTTTAGCGATTTTATCAAATCTCCAGCACTAGCACTATTAGATTGAGTAATTTTTAGTTTTTTAGCTAAGCCAGCATTTATGTGAGTAAACATAGTTTCTAACATTATCCATTCATTAGATTTTTCTATCAAAATTGAATGCTCTTCTAGTAATGTGCTAAATAAATTTTCCCATTCAGCGTTTAAATTAACATTATTAAATTGAAGTATTCCTTTTCGTGCCTCATGACTAAGACTTACTCTTTTTTCTTCGTCATTCAATAAATTAATTATTTCATTAGCCATTGCTTGTTGATCAGACTGAGGAACACTAAGTATCCCCCCAGTTGTTCGTACTAATTCTAAATAGGGCAATTCATACATAACTGTTGGCACTCCATATATCTTACTTTCAGCTAATACCATGGAAAATCCTTCAACAGCAGAGACTATTAAATTTATTTTAGCAATATTATAAAAATCAGTTACATCTTTATGAAATCCACAAAAAATTACATTTTCTTTAATATTTAAATTAGCTACTTCTTCTTCACATCTAAGTAAATCTTTTGAATTTATGCTACTACCTATTATAAATAATTTTGCCGAAGGCTCTTTTTCAACGACTTTACTCATAATTTGTATAACATCTAAAGGGTTTTTCTCAGATGAAATCCTACCAATCCAAATTATATTTTTTCCACTTTTTTGATAAATTGGATTCACCGAATCAATATCATATGGCATTGGATTTGGCATATAAATTACATTTTTTATAAACTTACTCCAGAAGGTTCTATCAACTTTACTCAGGCACACGAGTGCATCCACCATACTAAAAAGATTAATATAATCAAAAAATTTATATAAAGAATATATAGCTTCAATAGAAAATACAGAATGAGTATTAACTACAATTTTTACATTATTTATTTTACAAACCATTAAATCCCATAATAATATTTGAGATTGCCAAGCATGATAAATAAATATATTAACCTCATATTGTAATAATTTTTGCTGTAAAATTTTAGCCCTAATTGCGTAATTTTCTTTTGTTGCCTCTTTGGCAGGAGGTAAAATTACTCTCTCTACACCCTGAGGCAAATCATACTCAGAGACATTGGGCTCTGTATCTATAAATAGTATTACTTTATATCCTAAATCAATCCATATAGGAATTAACTTGGATACAACCTTTTGAACCCCTCCGTTAGATAGATGATAATAATAAGTAGCAATTACCTTGTTTGTGGATTTAATCTTGAGTTTACTTATGGTTTGAGATTCTCTAATTTTACCTGCAATATCATTTTTACTATTCCAATAATTATGAGCAAGGAAAGTAACTACTTTTAGGGGGTCCCAATATTTCATTAAAATATCAAAACCTTTTCCACTAATATTAAGAGGCAATCTGTTTTTCCAGTTATTGATGCACTCACTCATTAATTTACTTTCTAAATCTTCAATTAGATTTTGGTTTACTTCTAATGCCTCTTGATTATTTAAAAAATCCGTTAAAGCCTTGATTACCCAACTTTGTTTACAAAAACGTTCTAACATGTCTAAAGAAAATGTATTATGTCCAGTTATACCTCTTCCAAAGTAATAATGATAATAATATTTTCCACTTATACCTTCATAGGAGTTAGCAAAATATGCTAATAAAAAATATGCATATAAATCTTGTGCTTTAGGGAAATCACCATCTTGTATGAAATAAAATGCTTTTTTACAAAGAGATGCTTTAAATATTTTATTCCATAAAGTGAAAAAGTATCTATGGTTTATAAAACAACCTGAAAAAACTTCTCGACCTTGCAGTTTACCTATATATGGAGCTATACTTTTTTGATTAGCTCTTATTCTAGCTTCAGGTAAATTATTATGATTTTCTATAATAGCATTAAAATGTAAAATATCTACATCTTTTTGTTCCATTATTAGGTACAAATCTTCACATAAATCTTCTTCCCAATAGTCATCTGCATCCATAAATATTATATACTTTCCTCTAGCTACGGACACACCATCTTTTCTAGCTTGTGAGGCACTCTTATTTTGCTGATATGAAATTAATTTAATTCTACTATCACTTTGTGCAAATCGATTAAGTATGTCTGAGGATAAATCTGTACTAGCATCATCTATACAAATTATTTCAATATCTTTTAAAGTTTGGTTTACTACACTGATTAAACATTGCTCTAAGTACATTTCTACATTATATATTGGAATTATTACTGATATTTTACTCATATCTATTCCTTTCTTGTTCTAACTTAAATTACATAACTTAGTTAATTTACCTTTAAATTTTTTAACTGAAAATTAGTTTTATAATTTATTATATTGTTTTTTCATAGCAATATAGTTTATATAATTTGTTTTATATTCAGGATAAAAATATTCTCCATCTTTATCAAAAATTTCAAAAACATGACTATATTTATTTATGAATAACTGCTCCATATCCATTCTAGCTTTAGAGTCTGTAAAATTATTTATTCCATACATGCATCCGGTTAAAGCACGATTAACAAAACTTCGTTTTAATCTTTCATATACTCCAAAACGTTGGAGTTCTGATTGAAGAAAATGATAAGAAGTAAAAAAAATTCCTCCACTTAAATCACGGCTTGCCGCTAGATTAGTGCCGTGCCCTCTACGTAAATGATAAAAAACTTTGTTAATTATAGTAATTGTTTTAGCTAAAGCCATAATACTAAATACAAAAGGCACATCTTGAGAAGTACGGAAATTTGGAAATTTAATATCATATCTATCAATTAATGATTTTTTTATAAATTTATTCCATACAACTCCACTAGAAATATTAAAAATATGCTCTGGAATATCCTTTTCAGAAAATACTAATTTATTTGGCAAATATTTTTCTTGTAAGACACTAGGTAAAGGCAAAAAATTGCCATCAATATGGTTATATATATCAGCATCAATTAAAATTACCTCGGCCTGAGTGTACTGAATTCTAAAATATGCTTCTTCCAATAAATTATTTTCTATAAAATCATCTGAATCCATAAATAAAATATAATTACCTTTTGCTATAGTCACTCCATAATTCCGAGCAGCTCCAGCAAATTTATGCTCTTGATAAAGTATAGTTAAATTACAATATTTATCTGAATATTCCTTTAAAATTTCTTGACTTCTATCAGTGGAACCATCATCTACACATATTACTTCAAAACTAGAATAGTGTAGAGTCTGAGTAAAAATTGAATTTAAACACTCTTCCAAATGTAATTCTACATTATAGACGGGAATTATAATAGAAAAAATCACTTCATCAAATTCAAGTTTTCTAATGTTTTTTAAATCTTTTTCTTTTTGTATTTGTTCTTGTAATTGTATTTGTATCTTTAATTTATTAATTTCAACTTCCAAAGCTTCCTGCATTTTATTTAAATTATTTGGGTTAACCTGGTTAATTTCAGATAATTTTAGTAATAAAGATTGATTTTGTTCTTGTTGAATTTCAAGTAATTTAGCTTGAGATTTTATCTGATTTTCTAACTCTAACATTCGACTCATGAAAGTATTACTTGAAGGGGGGAGATATTTTTTTAGAGGTTGTTTTATATTCATTGTAATTCTCCTTTTAATATTTATAAGCAGTACCAAATATAGTGCTTAATGCTACGGCTATTAAGTCAGTATTAGGAATAAAATGTTATTTTTAAATTGCATGAAAAAGAAGCTTTTAATTTACTAATACTACTTGTGCCTCTTCTATATGAATCATTGTATTACCCCTTTAAAATTTTGTATACATAAGAAAAAATAGTTTTGAATTTATAATAAAATCGAGTTATTTTAAATCATTGACTTCATCAGAGAGGTTCAAATCCTAAGTTTGTTATGCCTCTTATTTAATTAGAGGCTAATCACAGATTGATCATATAGAGAAAGCCCCAGAAAAACATACCATTAATTATAGCTTATATTTATTTAACATAGCTTCGTATTGATTAAAAGTAACTTTATCATAAAAGTATTCTTGAGGTTTTCCGGTAATTTCAAATTTATCTGCATAACTAGATATAAAAAGTTTTTCACCTGTAGTCTTAAGTTCCTCTGATTTATAATTAGACAAATTCCACATACAACTTTTCATACAACGATTAATAAAACTTTTTTTTACTATCTGATATACGTTTAACTCTATTAAGCGTTGCTGAAGTAAATCATAAGCCTCTAAAAATGCTAATTTACTTAAATCTAAAGTTGAAGTTATATTAGTATCCAACCCTTTTCGCCAATGATATAATACCCTATTAATAACAACTATGGATTGAGCTACAGCAAGCATTGGATAAACAAATACAACATCTTCACTACTACGAAAAGGCCCAAATTTAATATCCTTAGAATTAACTAAACTTCTTTTAAAAAATTTACCCCAAGGAGCACCTATACATATATAAAATATATGATCTGGTATATCTATTTTTGAAAAAACAGATTTTTTAGGTAAATATTTAGTATCCAATAGCCAAGAAACCTGTTGAAACTCTTTTTTATTAGCATCGTATAAATCAGCATCAACTAGAATAATATCTGGATTATGTTCTTGAAATTTTATATACGCTTGTTCAAATATTGAATCAGATATAAAATCATCAGCATCTATAAATAGTAAGTAATCACCTTTTGCCTTAGTCATGCCCAAATTGCGTGCTACCCCTGCATATTGATTTTTTTGTGTTAATACAGTTAAATTAATATGCTTTTTCTCAAAATCTTTTAATATATTTAAGGAATTATCCGTTGAACCATCATCAATACAAATAATTTCGTAATAATTTTCGGGT
>LNZR01000090.1 GCA_002007365.1 Epulopiscium sp. Nele67-Bin005
GCGAAGTTTTAGAAGTTAGTAATATTGGTAGTGTTTATTATATTGTAACTAATAAATTTGACGATATTTTTGTTAATAAATTATCAACTTGTGGAGTTAAATTGCTAGAAATCATTCCACTTACACTAGAAGAAATATTTATATATACAAATAAAATTTAAAGGAGGTTTAATTATGCGTGCATTAATACGTCATGAACTACGCCAGCTTTGGGCTATAGCCCTAGTATTTTTAGGCTTTGGATTATTTAATATATATTCATTGTATGACCATATTCAGCTATATTATTTAGGAAATCTTAGAATTTTACCTGTTAATTATACGGGTACATTTCTTTTGCAATTTATGTATATTTATAACGAATATAACTTTGTTTTCCTAATTGTATTATTAGCTCTACTTGTTAGTGTTCAATACAAAGATAATAAATCCATTGGTATTAGTCACTTTCTAGGCTCTTTACCATATACACAAAAAGAAATTTCATCTATAAAAATTTTATCTGGAGTTTGTTGCTATAGTATATATTTCATAGTTACTTTAGTTGGTAGTATCTTTTTAAGAAATGATGTCTTAGCTTGGAATTCAAGTGGTTCAGCAGTTAGCATTTATGTAGACTATCTTATTGATGGTAATAAGCTTTCTACACTTTTAATTCAAATATTTATACTATTTTTAGCAACAACAACAGTATATTTATTCTTAACTATGATGCAATATCAAGTTCATCATTTTATAGGAAGTGCTGTTATAGGCTTATTAATTTTAATTAGTCCATTATTTTTAATAATCTCGGTTCAAAATATTTTATCTTTAGTTCTCGATTATACCCACCCTATATTCACTTTATCTAGTACTTGGGTAGATACCATAATTGGATTTTTTGATGCTAGTTACCGTACCATGCGTCTTACCGATGTTGCTAGTCTTAGAGGAGGGTATTTGTCAATCGTTGGGATACCACAATTTGATGACTTTTGGTGGCTACGTAGTCTAATTTTAATTGGCATTTGTCTAATTATTTTATGTATAATTATTGAAATGAATAAACTCTATGGTTTGGGTAAACATGAACGAATGATAACTAGTCCTTTATTTGAAAAAATATTCGTTTTAGGCGTAACTATATGCAGCTTTTTTGTTGGTATAATATTTAGTGAACTAATTAACTTTAGTACAGTCCCAGCAATTTTAATTTCAATAGTTACAACTATTATAGGTTTTATGATTTCAAGATTTATTTGTACTTTAGGAAAGCAATAGAAAGGAGTCCTTTATGAAAAAATACATTGCATTATTATCCGTAGGGGTTATGGGATTAACTGGGCTGTTATTCCATAATACCCAAGGTTATTACGAGAAAATTTCAACTCAATATCCGTATTATGAATATACAGAATTAGATGCCCCTATAAAAATTTATAGCAAACCCAATGACCATTTGCAAAGTGTACTTGATGAAATACAAGAAAAGACTAAATTTTTTCTAAGAGATGAGGATATTTATTGGGATACTCAGGTAATTAATGAAAAAGATTTCGAGCCAGTTTCTCACGATATCATAGCTTCAGAAGTTAAAGGATTTCTTGGAACAACGACTGCCGTTAACACTTCTTATAGACGAGACCCCTACTTATATTTTGACGATGGCGCTAACTATTTCCATGCAACATTCTCTTGGAGTAACCTTAGCTTAATTGAAGAAATTATCCTGATATTAGAAGAAAAATTGGGTCTTTCTGGTCTTGATAATATCCCTATGGCTTATTACGATAAAGATACTCATTCTATTGTTATCCCTGAGATTTTAAGTGAAAATTATTTCTCTTATTTATTTGATAAAATAACGATTGCAGTAACTCCTAATGAAATGATTATATACTTTTGGCATGATATTTTAAGTAATGAAATACACCAACAACTTTATGAAATTTTATACAATGAAAATTTAGCTTATAATAGTTTTAGTAGTGGAACAAATAGGCATGCTATTTCTTTTTCAAGTATGATTGCTCCTATATATGGATATAATACTACCCACTGCCCTATTGTATTTGAATATGAATTTGATAATGAAACCTTTGAAATTACTAGATTTTCTGTTGGAATTAGTCATATAAGGACTGGGATAGATAATCATCTAATTAATACCTTTACTCCAGAAATGCAACATCAAACAAAAGTTGCACTAAGTTTTCTTGATTTATCTAACGAGGAAACCGACCGTATAATTAATACTATAGAACAAACGCTTCAAAAACGAATTTCTCCTTCTGATGATACTTTTGATAATTATACATCAATGGGAAAATACGCTTCTCGTTCTTATTCTAATGTAAAAGATAAAGAATGGAGTTATAAGTACAATTTAACCCTAAAATAAATTCCAGAATTTTCCTCTAATATTTGTATATATTAGAGGTTTTTTATTGCTATTTTCTGGAAAATACCGTATAATTAAAGATTATAATCAGCAAAGGTATTTTTTTACTGATTTACAATTCTAAAAAAGAAAGGAAGAAAAGCATGATTGACTTTTTATTTTTAGGGATTGATGCATGGCTAGTATACATCGGAATTAAACAAAAAAATTCATTTTTACTAATTTTAGTATCCATTAGTTTGATGATTGATTTGATGAGTTTATTGCAATATTTAACTACTGTTCGTTGGTAATAGGAGGTTTTTGCTATGGGATTATATGATAAATTGACTGGAAAAGCTAGTGAAGGAGCTAATACTGCACTTATTGAAGAATATTTTTTGGACGATGAAGTAGTTTTAGCATCTTTTCAATATATACGAGATATGATAATTTTCACCAATTTAGGAATTTACTTAGTTGATGTTCAGGGGATTACAGGGCGTAAAATTGAGGTTTTATTTATACCAAAAAGAGCTGTAAAAAGTGTAGCTTTTGAAACTGCCGGCACTGTAGATTTAGACTCTGATGTAAAGTTACATGTTGAAGGACATTTCAAAAAAGATGAAAATGGTAAATTTGTATTAATGCCAATTTTATTTAAAGTCCCTCGTCAGCAACAAGATAAGACTAAGCAAATTGTAAACATAGTAAAAACATATTATTTGGCATAAGGTCTTGACGATTAGTTTTGATTGTCGTAATATATATAAAAATCTTTTAATAGGAGAGTACAAAAATGAGTGTTACTAAAATTTCTACAGAGAAAGCCCCTTGTGCTATTGGTCCATATTCACAAGGTATGATTTTTAATGGAATGGTATTTACTTCTGGGCAAATAGCTCTTGACCCTGTAACTGGAGAGGTTGTAGGTGATGATATTACTACTCAATCTGAGCAAGTTATGAAAAATTTGGAGGCTGTCTTAACAGAGGCAAATTCTTCTTTTGACAAAACAATTAAGACTACTTGCTTTTTGAGCGATATGGAATATTTTGCAAGTTTTAATGAAGTTTACGCCAAATATTTTACAAATAAGCCTGCTCGTTCTTGTGTAGCTGTTAAAACTTTGCCAAGAAATGTTCTTGTTGAAGTTGAATGTATCGCATACCAATAAAAAATAACTGTAAGCAATTAATTTTGTTTACAGTTATTTTTTTATTATGAAATTTTGACATTATTATATATATAGTTTGATTGCTATATTTTGATAAAAATTTTGTGATAACCATTAACTAACAGATGACTTTTACAAATAAGTTTCAAACTCCAATTTCAAAAATCGTGATCATGTTACAATTCTGTCCTGTAAAACGAAATTTATTTTTCTGTAGTCCAAGAAATATTTCCTTTTGTATCTATAACACAAATTATAGTCCCGTCTAAATCTGTACGATAGACTTCCATATTTCTCTCATCATATCTATCCAAAACTTCTTGATGAGGGTGGCCATATTTATTGCCTTCACCTGCTGAAATTACTGCATATTCAGCTTTTACAATATCCAAAAATTCTTCGCTTGAAGATGTTCTTGAGCCATGGTGAGCAGATTTTAAAATATCCACATCTCTAAATAAATCAAGTGATGCCATCTCCGATTGAGTTTCCATATCTCCTGTAAATAAAATTTGTTTATCTAAATAAACCATCTCAATTACTACGCTATTATCGTTTTCATCAGAGTAGTTATCTCCTGTTTCAATAAAATTAAACGATAGATTATCGTTAACTTTTACTGTAAAATTATCATCTTCTCTATAATAAGCACCTTCGTTATCTCTTGCAACAACGTATCTTTCATATGTTTGAGTTGTTTTTTTAGTTGCTCCTGAGTCTACAATATTTTTTACTTCAAACGCCTCTAACACCTCATCAGCTCCCCCAATGTGGTCTGCGTCCATATGTGTAGCAACAAAATAATCAAGCTCTGTGATGTCAAATTGTTTTAGGTAGTCCACCACGTCATCGCCTTTTCCATTATCTCCAGCGTCAATTAACATAGTAAAATCACCACATTGAATAAAAATTGCATCTCCTTGACCAACATCAATAAAGTGAATGTGTGCAGGGTCTAACGCTGATGATGATTTATTTGTACTGCTAGAGCTATTGTTGGTATCCAATGAACACCCAGTAAAAATTAACCCCACGCTTAACAATGAACTAAGTAATAATTGTTTCAATTTCATATGTATGTCCTCCAAAAATATTTTATTATTTGCTATATTTATAATAACATAAAGTCGGAAAAAGTCAAATATAGACGAGCTTTAGGCCTATGTAATTAATATTTTTATATAAAAAAATTGCGAAAAGCCCTAAGACCTTTCGCAATTTAATTATTCGTCTAATTTTAATACGCTCATAAATGCTGCTTGTGGAACTTCTACGTTTCCAACTTGGCGCATACGTTTTTTTCCTTCTTTTTGTTTCTCAAGAAGCTTACGTTTACGAGAAATATCTCCTCCATAACACTTCGCAAGAACGTCTTTTCTCATCGCACTAATAGTTTCACGAGCGATAACTTTTGTACCAATTGCAGCTTGAATTGGAATTTCAAACTGGTGACGGCTAATTTCTTTTTTGAGTTTCTCAACAACCTTACGCCCTTTGTTTACAGCACTAGACTCATGTACAATAAGTGAAAGTGCGTCAACCATTTCTTTATTTACTAAAATATCAAGTTTTACAAGTTTAGACTCTGCATAACCTTTTAACTCATAATCAAAAGAAGCATAACCTTTTGTACGAGATTTTAGCGCATCAAAGAAATCATAAATTATCTCATTTAGAGGCAGGTCATACGTTAACATTGCTCGGTTTGCCTCAACGTATTCCATTCCATAATAAACCCCTCGGCGTTCTTGGCATAAATCCATAACTGCTCCTACATAATTAGACGGAACCATAATTTTAGCCTCTACCATAGGTTCTTCCATATATTTAATATTTGATGGGTCTGGCAAATTTGCAGGGTTTGAGAGTGATAAAACCTCTCCATTTGTTTTGTGAACTTTGTAAATTACGTTTGGTGCAGTCGTTACCAAATCCAAATTGTACTCTCTCTCCAAACGCTCTTGAATGATTTCCATATGAAGAAGCCCCAAAAATCCACATCTAAATCCAAACCCTAAAGCTACTGAAGTTTCTGGCTCAAACGTTAAGGCGGCATCATTAAGTTGAAGCTTTTCAAGGCTATCTCTCAAATCACCATATTTTGCACCATCGGCAGGGTATAGCCCACAATAAACCATAGGATTTACTTTTTTATAGCCTGCTAATGGCTCATCAGTTGGGTTGTGTGCGTCTGTAATTGTGTCCCCAACACTTGTATCTTTAACGTTTTTGATGCTGGCAGTCATGTACCCCACTTCTCCTGCTTGTAAAACTTCTGTAGGCCTAAATACTCCTGCCCCAAAATATCCTACTTCAACAACTTCAAACTCTGCTTCTGTAGCCATCATTTTAACTTTCATACCTTTTTTGAGGCTACCTTCTTTTACTCGGCAAAACACGATTACCCCTTTGTATGGGTCGTAAAGCGAGTCGAAAATTAGTGCTTTTAATGAAACATCTTCTGCACCATTTGGTGGTGGTATAACTTTAACCACTTGTTCAAGAACATCTTCTATATTAATTCCATTTTTTGCAGAAATTAGAGGTGCATCTTGTGCATCAAGCCCAATAACATCTTCAATTTGCTCCTTAACGCCTTCTGGATTAGCACTTGGCAAATCAATTTTATTAATAACTGGCATCACCTCTAGGTCATGTTCCAGCGCCAAATATACGTTTGCAAGCGTTTGTGCCTCAATACCTTGAGCTGCATCAACAATTAAAATTGCGCCTTCACAAGCTGCTAAACTTCTTGATACCTCATAGTTAAAATCAACGTGACCTGGAGTATCTATAAGATTAAAAATATACTCTTCTCCATTTTTTGCTGTATATACAAGTCTTACAGCTTGTGATTTAATCGTAATTCCTCTTTCTCGCTCTAAATCCATATTATCAAGCACTTGTGCCTGCATCTCACGCTCTGTAAGTGTACCAGTCATCTGAATTATACGGTCAGCAAGAGTACTTTTTCCGTGGTCAATATGAGCGATAATACTAAAATTTCTTATTTTTTCTTGTCTTGAAAGTGACATATAATTTGTCCTCCCTTAGTTTATTTTGGTGATTTATCGCCTTATTATAGCACGGTAAACAGTTTTTTAAAACCCAAAATTTTTAATCTCCACTTGACAAACATTCATAATTTGTAATGCGCTTGTGTGATATTCTGAAGAAGTTCCTGCACAACAATTTGCATCAACAACTAATTTTGTCTCTGGAAATCCTGTTTTTAAAACCATTACATTTACCATTACACAAATATCTGTACACAAACCAATAATTTCAATTTGAGTATCTTTTTCATCAATAATAACTTTTTTTATTTCATCAATAAGTTCTAAACTTCCAAAACCTGGCTTTTCAATTATTACTGGGTGGTCTGATTGAGCTTCTACTAACGGAATTAACTCTTTAATTTCTGAACACAGTTGCCAGCCAGAAGAACCTTTTATTGCGTGTTGAACAGGTAAATTCTTGCCTTCTTGACTTTCTAAATAATCGTCTGGGTGAGTATCTTGAGTAAAAAATACGGCATTTCCATGGCTAATATATTCTTTAACTCTTTGTATAACATTTGGTACAATATTTTTTGCTTCTGGTGAACCTAACACTTGATCGATAAAATCATTTTGCATATCCACTACAACTAAAATCTTTTTCATAATATAATCCCTCCTATGTAATGATTAATGAAAATTAGATGTGTATTTGAAATTATTACCTATAAAAAACACCTTAACACTAATTATAAAACACATTATAGATATTGGAAAGGCATAAATTTATATTTTTTTGGAATATTTCCCCTAGTTTTTTTATATACTATGTTGAGAAAGCTCGTCTTAATCTATTATCAATTAATATAAAATATCCAAAACATGACCATAGTTTGAAAAAGTTAAAGTTTGTTTAATAAATATTTTAAAAAAGTATTGGAAAAACTACTCATATTAACTTATAATATATTAAATATAGTGTCAGCTTTTCTTATTAAAAGTCGAATTAATATTAAATCGATGAGAGGAGATAGATGTTTAATTATACAAAGAAAGGAAGTGAGTTGGAAGGGTTTTTACTCTTAATAAATATGATGAAAAATAATATTATTATATCTCAAGAAGATAGCAAGATTGCAAAATTTTTACCTGTACTTAGTGCCATATCTTTTATTGTATTGATTGCTTTGTTTAGTCTCCACTCAAGAACAAACTCTTATACGGCAAGCCTAGAAGCTAAAGTTGAAGAAACACAACTTCAGATGGAACAAGCTAAAATTTATAATTCGGAAGAAGAAAATAAGATTTCTGAGCTAGAAGCTGAAATTTATAATCTTCAACAAAATCTTGAAAAAATGAACTCTATGATATGGTATTATCAACCTATAATTATTCCTGAAAGTATGCAATAACCATAAAAAGAAAGGGTGAAGTTGTGAAAGCGATAAGTAAAGGTCAAATTGTAATAACTATTTTATTTGCAGTTTTATCAGTTTTATTATTTATATCCTCTGGTACAATAATGGTAGATGCTGAGGCCAAAGAAAGTATAGTTAGTCAAGTCGAAACAGAGCTTGCATTATTAGAAGAAGAAACTCGTAAACTAGAGCTAGTTTCTGCCGAATTAGAAGAACAACGCACTGTCCTTCTTGAGCAAGTTAACAATTTAACTGAAGAAATTAACATTTTAAGAGAAGATAGAGATACTTCTGCCATCGAAATTGCTATTGAAAATCCAAAATATGCATATTTAACTTTTGATGATGGTCCTAGTGATAATACAGTTAAAATTTTAGATTTTCTTCTAGTAAATAATATTCGTGCTACATTTTTCGTTTTGGAGCGACCAGGTCGTGAAGATGTTTATAGAAGAATTGTTGATGAAGGTCATACAATTGCAGTTCATTCTAGCACACATGATTATGCTAGCATTTATCAAACTGTAGATACATTTTTAGCTGATATTGAAAATTTATCTAACGTTATCTATCAAGCTACAGGGGTAATCCCTGATGTTTTACGCTTCCCAGGTGGGTCTAACAATTTAGTTAGTAGAAGATATGGTGGAAATGATATTATGGATAGAATTATTCCTGCTATGGAAGCTGCTGGATATATATATTTTGACTGGAATGTAGATTCTCAAGATGCAAGTAAAGCAGTTCAGGATAAAGATGTTATCGTTAATGCAGTTATTAACCAAAGTAGAAATTTAACTCAACCTGTAATTTTGATGCATGATGCAGCTGCCAAAACTACAACTGTTGATGCTCTTCCTGAAATTGTTGCTGGATTAAAAGAGCTTGGTTTCTCATTTGAAAGATTAACTAGTGATACACCTGTTGTACAATTTTAACCATGTATAATATTGGCTAAACTTGAAAACATAAGTAGTATAAACCAAATAAAGGGGTGCTATTTATGCAACAATATGAATGTTCAAATTGTGGATATGATATTACAGGAATTGAAAGTCAGCGTGATGATGTTGGACTCAACATGGCTTTGGTAAATAATGTTGACTCATATTTAGGAGATTTAATTATACCTTTTGCCTGCGCTCCTGTTACAAATAGTATTTCATGCCCAAATTGTGGACAAATTGGTAGTTGGTTAAAAAATCATTAAAAATTTTTAGGAAAAAATACAACTCTATCCATTTAGAGTGATTTTTTCCTTTTTATTTTGGGTATAATTAAAAAAGATGTTTTTTTATCAGCAGAATGATATAATTTTAGTAGATGAGACTGCATATATATATTATAAGCAAAAATTTGACGTTAGGAGGAGATGATATATGGAAATTCCAATGCACGCTATAGGCTTTTCGTCTATAATGAAACAAGGAGATTTAGATGAATTGGTTGAGGTGACTTTATTAGAGCCTACATATCAAAATATTACTACAGAAAAGACTAAATTAAAAATTGCTGAGTATAGAAGAGAAGTAGCCCCTAACACTTATATTATGGTTCGAGTAAGTATTACAGAGGAGAATGGGCAAGCAAGCTGTTTTAATATTGAAGAATGTGAGGCCTGTGTTGACTCCACAATCAAAACACACGTTGAAGAAATCGAAGTAGAAAAACTTGATGAGATGCTTTATTATGTTGTCTGCGAAGAAAAAACTACTGCCATGCAACTGGTATTTTGGTTGCAAAATTTGGTGCATTATCTAAACTTATCGGCTCTTGGCAAAAAACCAATTGGCGCTAGTGTATTAGGAGTTGCCCTTGAAGGAACTATCATCTTGCCAATTACTAAAGAAGCTGATGATGAACAGTTTGAAGAAGAGGAAAGAGAGAGATTTCGTACATTAGTTAAAAGAATTCGTGAAGGTGATGAGACTGCTCGTGATGAGTTAGAAGAAGAAGAACAAGATATCGACGACCAACTTCGAGAGCGCCTAAAAGATGAAGACTTTTTAACTATTATGAGTGGATATTTTATTCCTCTTAGTGATGATGAGTCAATTTATGCAATTCTTGGTGATATAATTGATATCCAAACTAGAACTAACAATCAAACTAAAGAAAAGATGTATGTTTTTACGCTAGACGTAAACGGAATGCATCTACAAGTAGTTATTAACCACCTAACACTAATTGGAATGCCGATGGTTGGTATGAGATTTATGGGTAGTTGTTGGCTACAAGGAAGAGTTATCATGGAAGACTAAAAATTTCCCTACAGCTTAATGTTGTGGGGATTTTTTATAATTTATTTGCAAAACATACTTGAAATTTTTACATTTTAACCATATAATTGAACTACATAAAACAATTTTTTATCTAATTAAATAGTTTTCTTAATCAAAAAATTTTAGTGAGGTGAAATATGAGAAAAATTAATATTGGAAATTCAGGTCTTATGGGTTCTGAAATTGCTTTAGGGTGTATGAGAATTAAAAATATGGATATCGGAGAAGCTGCTATACTTATTGATACAGCAATCAAATGTGGTATCAACTTCTTTGACCACGCAGATATTTATGGTCAGGGTCAATCTGAAGAATTATTTGGACAAGCAATGAAAGCTTTGCATATCAAAAGAGAAAATATTATTCTTCAATCTAAATGTGGAATTAAACCAAATATGTACGACTTTTCAAAAGAACATATTTTAACAAGTGTTGATGGGATTTTAAAAAGACTTAGAACAGATTATTTAGATGTTTTATTACTTCACAGACCAGATACTTTGATGGAAGTTGATGAAGTGGCAGAAGCATTTAATACTCTACATAGTTCTGGAAAAGTTCGTTATTTTGGAGTGAGTAACCACAATTCCCTACAAATGCAACTAGTTGAACAGGCTTGCAACGGAAAATTAATCGCTAATCAACTTCAATTAAGTTTGGCTAATACTACAATGATTGATGCTGGTCTAAATGTTAATATGAAAAATGAAGCTGCTGTTAATCGTGATGATAGTATTTTGGAATATTGCCGACTAAAAAACGTTACTATTCAAGCATGGTCACCTTTCCAAAGCTCAGATGTTAAAGGAGTTTTTCAAGGTCACCCTCAATATGAAGCACTAACACAAGAAATCTTAAGGCTTGCTGAAGAAAAAGGTGTAAGTACTTCAGCTATTCCAACTGCTTGGATTTTGCGCCACCCTGCAAATATGCAAGTTATCGTTGGAACTACAAATACTGAGCGTCTTGTTCAAATTGTACAGGCAAATAACACTATGCTTACTCGTGAAGAATGGTATAGTTTATACCGTAGTGCAGGAAATATTTTACCATAAAAAAAAGCTTATCCCTGAAAAATTGTGGATAAGCTTTTTTTATATTATTTTTTAGACATACGTTTTCTATCAGATTCTTTTAAATAACGTTTACGCAAACGAATACTAGCTGGAGTAATTTCTACTAACTCATCTGGCTCAATAAATTCTAGTGCTTCCTCAAGAGTAAAAATTCTTGGAGGCGTTAATTTTACTGCATCATCTGCTCCTGAAGAACGAGTATTAGTTAATTTTTTCGTTTTACAAGGGTTAACCGTCATATCTTCGCTTCTTGCGTTCATTCCAATAACCATACCTTCATAAACATCTGTAACTGGGTGTACAAAAAGTGTACCACGAGCTTCTAAACTATTTAATGCATAAGATACTGTAGCCCCTTGCTCCTGAGCAATTAATACACCATTTGCACGTTTTGGAAGCTCTCCAACATAAGGAGTGTAACCTTCTACACGTCTTACCATAGTAGCTTCACCACGAGAATCTGTAATTAATTCACTTCTAAATCCAAGTAAGGCACGAGTTGGGCATAAATATTCAACTCTCATATATCCATTTTCTGGCTCCATACTTTGCATTTGAGCTTTTCTCATGTTAAGTTTGTTAATAACTGTACCTGAATATTCTTCTGGCAAAGTAATAATTACACGCTCAACTGGTTCTACAAGGTCACCATTCTCATCTTTATGCATAATAACCTCTGGTTTAGAAACTCCAAGCTCATAACCTTCACGGCGCATATTTTCTAATAAAATAGATAAGTGAAGTTCTCCACGACCAGAAACTTTGTATCCATCAGTAGTATCCATCGCTTCAACTTTAAGCCCAACGTTAACTTCAAGCTCTTTTTCCAAACGGTCTTTGATGTGACGAGTTGTTACAAATTTTCCACTTAACCCAGCAAAAGGTGAGTCATTAACTAAGAAATTCATAGTTAAAGTTGGTTCTTCAATTTTGATTGGCTCCATTGGCTCAACTTGTCCAGATAGACCAATAGTTTCTCCAATAGAAATATCTGAAATCCCTGAAATTACAGCGATATCTCCACTTGTTGCCTCAGAAATAGGAACTTGTTTTAACCCTTCATAACCCATAAGTTTAACAATTTTTCCGTTTCTTAAAGTACCTTCGTTACTTGCAACTTGAACTTGCATTCCTTCTTTAATTACACCTTTATAAACACGACCAATCCCTAAACGACCAATGTATTCATCATATGCCAAGGCGCTAATTTGCATTTGTAAAGGAGCATCATCTTGCTTTGGATATTCTCCAACTTGCTTAATAATAGTTTCCATAAGAGGCTCAAGATTTTCAGATGGCTCATCAACTTCATATTGCATAATCCCTTGTTTACCAATTCCATAAAGCACTGGGAAATCTAACTGTTCATCAGTTGCATCAAGGTCTGCAAATAAATCAAATGTCATATCAACAACTTCTTCAGCTCTATTATTTGGCTTATCAATTTTGTTAATTACAAGAATTGGACGAAGACCAAGCTCTAACGATTTTTGAAGAACGAAACGAGTTTGAGGCATTGGCCCTTCAATCGAATCTACAAGTAAAATAACTGTATCTACAGTACGAATTACACGTTCAACTTCTGAAGAAAAATCACTATGTCCTGGAGTATCTACGATATTAATTTTGTAATCTTTGTATCTAATTGAGCAGTTTTTTGAATAAATAGTAATTCCACGCTCTCTTTCGATTGAGTCACTATCCATAACACAATCTACACGTTCCTCATTTTCACGAAAAACTCCACTTTGATTTAAAAATGCATCTACTAATGTTGATTTACCAGCATCAACGTGTGCAATTACAGCAATATTTATAATTTTCATTTCTTTATCCTTTCGTCTTTCCTAGATGTTATATTTATTCACCTAATTCATGTTTATAAGTTCTTTAGCAGTAACCAAAAATTTCTCGACTTCATGAGGCTCTGTTGCCCAAGAAGTTACAAGGCGAATTACTGCTGGTTTATCCCCTGCAGGAGTCCAAACTTCAAAATCAAACTGTTGCTTTAACTTATCAATTACTTCATCTGACATATATACAAAAATTTGATTTGAATTACTCTCCACAAGCATATTATAACCCATATCTTTTAAACCTATTTGTAAAGTTTGCGCTGTCTGATTTGCATGAAGTGCCAACTTATAAAATAAATCATCTTCAAATAAAATTTTAAACTGTATTCCAAGTAAACGACCTTTCGCAAGTAATGCCCCTCTTTGCTTAATCAAATACTTAAAATCCTTTTGAAGTTCAGGGTTTGTAATAACTAAAGCCTCTCCAAATAAAGCACCATTTTTTGTGCCTCCAATATAAAAAGCATCTGTATATTTTGCAATATCAGCCATTCTCATATCGTTGTTAAATGCAGTTAGAGCCGAACCTAGTCTAGCTCCGTCCATAAATAATAGCAAATCATTGGCTTTACAAATCTCACTAAGCTCCACCAATTCAGCCAAAGAATAAGTAGTCCCTACCTCAGTTGTGTTTGAAATGTAGGCCATACGAGGCTTTACCATATGATAATCGCCATGCTCATTAAGTGCCTGTTGAATTTTTTGTGGAGTCAATTTTCCATGTACTCCATCAACACTAATCACCTTATGCCCAGTTGCCTCAATTGCTCCTGTTTCATGAACGCAAATATGCCCCGAATGCACTGCTATTACTGCCTCATGTGGACGCAAAAATGCACCCAAAGCAGTTAAATTTGTTTGAGTTCCACCCACTAATAAATGAACTTCTGCTTCTTCACATTCAATGTGTGCTTTAATTAATTCGCAAGCTTTTTGCGTATACTCATCTTCTCCATATCCTACCGTTTGGTATCTGTTTGTCATTAGTAACTCTTCCATTATAAGAGGGTGAGCGCCCTCACTATAATCATTTTTAAATCTGTACATTATTAGTCCTCTTTCTACAAAAATTAGCTAATTTATTCCAAAGTTTAAGGCAAAAGCTTCCTTATATAAGAAGAAATATAAGAATAACTTTCACCTCATTATTTACAATTTATTTTTTTTCGATAACCTCAATTTTGTATCCATCTGGGTCCTCAATAAAATAAAAAGTTGCAAACCCTTCACCTAAACTTTTGATTGGCGTACAAGTTACACCCATTTTTTCATGGTTTGCAAAAGATGCATTAATATCTTCTGTTACCACAGCAAAATGGCTAAAACCATGCCCAAGCTCATAAGGTTTTTCTGTATCGTAGTTGTAAGTTAACTCGATTTCAAAATTTCTATTTTCATCACTCATATATACAAGTGTAAATTTATATTCCGAGAAATCTTTTTTATTTACAACTTCTAAACCTAAAGCGTCCTCATAAAATTTTTGCGATTTGTCTAAGTCAAAAACTCTTATACAAGCGTGTTCTAATTTGTAATTCATAATCTCTTCTCCTCAATTAACCCACAAAATAAATGATTGATATACAAAGGATTTCTCCCCTATATTAGTTATGTTCCGAGTTTAGCTTCTTTATTATAACATATATTTACAAAAAGCAAAGTAAAATTTTTTTAACATACCCAAAATTACAACATTTTTTTGATTTAAGTACAGTAAATTAATTATTTTTATGCACAAAAAACTTATTTCCTGTATAATTTCTTAATAATGTCATACCTCATTATTAGGAAATTATTGGAAATAAGTTTTCTTATCTATTATAAAATAATCCTACTACATAAAAATAATTTTTAGTATAATATGAATTATATAATATCTACATCTTGCATAATAATATCATGATTAATAGCTTTTTCTTGGTGTGCAACTATCATTGTACAAACAGCATCTCCAGTAATATTTACTGCTGTTCGAGTCATATCCAAGATACGGTCAATCCCCATGATTAATCCAATACCCTCTACAGGAAGACCCACAGATACCAACACCATAGACAGCGTAATCAGCCCAACCCCAGGCACTCCAGCCGTCCCAATTGATGCCATAGTTGCAGTAAAAATTACTACTAAATAATCAGTTGGAGTTAATGGAATATTGTATGCTTGTGCTACAAAGATAACTGCTACCCCTTGCATAATTGCTGTTCCGTCCATATTAATTGTAGCTCCAAGAGGAATAGTAAATGAAGAAATCTTTTTAGAAACTCCCAATTTTTTGTTTAGTGTCTCAATTGATAAAGGAATAGTTGCGTTTGAAGTTGCTGTTGAGAATGCAAATCCCATAACCGATGAAAACTTTTTCAAAAATACTTTTGGGCTAATTCCCGTAAACACCTTTAACATCAACATATACACGATAAAACATTGCACTGCAAGACCAAGAACAACGCCTAACATATATTTAATCATTGGTAAAAATCCGTTAAACCCAATTTCACTAAAAGTTTTTGCCACCAAACAAAATACCCCTGCTGGTGCAATTTTCATAACTAAAACCGTCATATCCATCATAATATCATTAAATTGTGTGAAAAATCTAATAATAGTATCTGCCTTTTCCCCTTGCTTTGCCAAAATGACTCCTAACAAAATTGCAAAGAAAATAATTTGTAACATACTACCTGCCGATAGTGATGCCACTGGGTTTACTGGAATAATATTTAAAAATGTATCAACTACGCCTGTTGCCTCTGCTACCGTTGGTTGAGCCACTTCGATTAGTTCCATATCAAGACCAATTCCAGGATTAATTAATGAACCAATTGCAAGTGCCACAGAAATCGCAATTGCTGTTGTACATAAGTAAAAAAGTATTATTTTACCACCAACACGCCCCAAACTTTTGGAGTCGCCAATAGACATCGCACCACAAATTAAAGATGAAAATACAAGTGGCACAACTAACATTTGCATACAGCGAATAAATCCATTACCTACAAAATAAAATAGTCCACCCACCAAGACATCATCTTTAAAAGAACTCGCTGGCACTAGATAATACAATGCTAAACCTACTATAGCACCAATTAAAAGACTAATAAAAATTTGTGTTGATAAACCTAATTTTCTTTTCTCAGTCATAAACCTAACCCCTTTCTTTCTTTGTTAATGTAAGCCGTTTCTACTATAATAAAAGTTACATAAAATTTAGTTAGAAACAATTGTCTTAATTTACTTACAATTAACGCAAGTGCAATTTTATCATTCAGACAATACTACACTTTTTGCCTATAAGTTAGGTTTATATAAAGTACTAGCCTTTTATTCATATACAAGTTATTATTGTATACAATACGTAAAATTTTTTTATAAAAATTATATTATAATTATACCATTTGTTGTAAATTTTGATTGAAGTTTCTTATATTTGTTAATAATTGTACAAGAACTTTTCATAAATGTATAATAAATAATTAAATATTTCGTAGGTTATTATTTACGAAATCTTAGGGGCAAGCTGCATTTTTAATTTAGGCACAAAAAAAGAGGTAGCGAAGTTGCAACCCCTCTTATATCAAAAATTTAGTTATCTTCTAGTGCTGGCTCTTCAGAATTTAAAAAGTCTGCCAAAGCGTTCATAGCCTGCTCTTCATCGTTTCCACTAACACTTAATTCTATTTCTTCACCCTTAATCGTTCCAAGTGACATAATCCCCATAATACTTTTTGCGTTTGCTTGCTTTTCTGATACATTAACAATGATTTGACTGTCAAATCTGCTTGCTAGTTGTACAAATAATGCTGCTGGTCTTGCCTCTAAACCATTTTTAAGTTGTAAAGTAATCATTTTCGTTATCATAATTCACTTCTCCTTTTAGTTTTCTTGTTTGATTTGCAAAACTACTTATTTTTTTTAGTCTATGATTAATGCCTGATTTTCCTATTGGCGGGGTCATCATTTCCCCAAGTTCCTTGAGTGTTGCACTAGGATATGCAATGCGATAATTTGCTACTATTTCAAGTTGTGGAGCTAAACTATCTAAACCAATAGTATTTTTAAGATACTCTATGTCCTGAATTTGGCGAACAGAAGCCGAAATAGTTTTCTTGAGGTTAGCCGTTTCACAATTTACTAACCGATTTACATTATTCCTAACTTCCTTTACAATGCGCACGTTTTCAAAATTCATTAGCGCCACATGGGCCCCCATTATATTTAATAAATCTACAATTTGAGAACCCTCTTTAAGATAGACTACATTATGATTTTTGCGTTTAATAATTTTTGAGTCAATATCAAATTTTTTCATAATTGCCTGCAAAGTCTTCGCCTGCTCTACTGTAGGAGGAATAAATTCCAAATGATACCCTTTGTGGGGGTCATTTACAGAACCTACTGCCAAAAAAGCTCCCCTCAAAAAAGCTCTCCTACAACATATACTATCAAAATTACTATATAGCTCATAATTAATTTGCACATCTTGTAGCAACTTTAGCTGATTTATAATTGAGATTGAAGTAATAGGACTGGTAATTTTTAACACATGGTTATATTTCTTGCGTCCTATAAAATTTTCTAAAATTACTTCACTATTAATATTAAAAGCTTTTTGTATCATTGTAAAGTATTTTTTAGCAAGGTCTTCGTTTTCTATAGGCAATTCAACAGTAAAAAAAACATCATTTTGTGCAATATTACCAATAGATATAAAAAATCCAGCTAATTCAGACGTGATACAATTTATATCATTTGATAAATCCTTAACGAGTTCTTGCTTTACATCGGTGGAAAATGACATTCCATCACCCCTTTGTATTTGAAAATATAGCTTTTGCTAATTGATAAGTATCGTGCCTTATATACAGTTTTTTGTTGTCAACTTTTGCTAATGGCTTCTCAATTCTTTCCATATTTCTCCAAATCGAATGGTCTTCATTCCACTTTAGAAGATGAGCGCCTTCTTCTGCATACTTATTAATATATTCAGGCTCAATATATCGGCTATTTACAATCACACTATTTATGGAATTTTTACCCAAATATTTTTCCAGAGCCTCAATATGTTGTTCTATCGTAAAACCTGTAGTTTCACCAGGCTGACTCATAATATTTGCTATATAAATTTTGTGTGCATTACTTTTTGTTATAGCCTCAGCAACCTTTTCAACTAGTAAATTTGGAATAATACTTGTGTATAAACTTCCAGGACCAATTAAAATAATATCAGCCTCTTCTATAGCCTCCAAAACATCTGGAGTAGGCTTTGGATTTTGGGGAGTAAGTACAATTTTCTCAATCATAATTTGGTTTATTTTACCATATGTTACAATTTCAGTTTCTCCTATCACCTCTATACCATCAGCAAACGTTGCATATAAATCCACATCTTCAAGAGTTACTGGCAAAACTCGTCCACTAATTGCTAAAATATCGCTTGTATATTTTACTGCATTTTCAAAACTTCCCGAAACTTCTGCCAGTGCGGCCAAAAAGATATTTCCAAAATTTTGACCTTTCAGTGTACCATCTTCAAAGCGATATTGCAACAACTTTTTCATCATAGGTTCTGTATTTGCAAGCGATACCAAGCAATTTCTAATATCACCTGGTGGTGCAATTTGCATTTGTTGACGCAAAATACCAGAGCCTCCCCCATTGTCAGAAACAGTTACAATTGCTGTAATATTTTGCGTGTATTCCTTTATCCCTTTTAACATGGTAGAAAGCCCAGTCCCTCCCCCTATTGCTACCACCTTTAATTTTGAAATATCTAACTTTTTATTTCCCTCTCTTTTTATCCTTATCAATATCTCTATAATCTACATTACAAACATGGCCTTCTGATTTTAGATGAACATTTAATTCATTTGCAATCGTTACAGAACGGTGTTTTCCACCCGTACACCCTATCCCTATAACCAGTTGATTTTTACCCTCTTTTGCATATTGAGGAACTAAAAAACTAATCATATCTTTAAGTTTAACCAAAAATTCTTGTGAAACATCAAACTGCATAACATACTCACTTATTGTAGGGTCATTGCCTGTTAATGGTCTCATTTCTGGTATATAATAAGGGTTTGGCAAAAATCTCACATCAAATATCAAATCAGCATCAATCGGAACTCCATACTTAAACCCAAATACCAAAATTGTTATCATCATATTTTTAAATGAATTTTGATTTGCGTAAATATTGTGTAATACTTCTTTAATATCTTTTGGCAAAATGTAAGTTGTATCTATAATATAATCTGCCTTTGATTTTACTTCAGCCAAAATTCCACGTTCCTTTTTTACTCCTTCATGGATACGTTCAGTTCTTGCTAAAGGGTGGCTTCTTCTTGTTTCCTTAAAGCGCTTAATTAGTTCATTATCTTGGCAATCAAAAAATAAAATGTCATAAGTATAATTTTTACCACTTAGTTCATTTAAACTAAAAAATAAATCATCAAACAACATTCCTCCCCGAATATCAATGCCTAAAACCACTTTTTCATAATTATGATTTTTATCCTGTAACAAATTTACAAAAGGTGGAATTAATGCTGGTGGTAAATTATCAATACAATAATACCCCAAATCTTCAAAATATTTGATAGCAGTACTTTTTCCTGCACCCGACATTCCTGTTAGTATAATAAATTCCATAAGCATTTTCTCCTTATAATTAAAACCCTAAAAACTTAATCTCAGGTTCAAGTTCAACCTCAAATTTTTCCTTAACAATTCGTTGTACATCTGTAATAAGTTGTAACACATCTGCTGAGGTAGCTCCCCCTATATTTATTACAAAGCCACAATGTTTTTCGGAAACTTGAGCTCCCCCAACAGTATACCCTCTCAAACCACTATCCATAATTAACTTTCCGGCAAAATATCCTTCTGGACGCTTAAAAGTACTACCAGCACTAGGAAAAGTTAGTGGCTGTTTATCTTTTCTACGACCTGCAAAATCTTTCATTTTTTCCAAAATTAAACTACGTTCTCCGTTTTTTAGCTTCATCGTAGCTTCCAAAACTACTAGCCCATCAGTTTTAACTTTGCTTGTACGATACGCAAGACATAATTTTTCGGCTAATAAAGTTTCTATTTCATTATTTTCATTCAAAATTGTTACCGTTTCAAGAACATTTTTCATTTCTCCATCATATGCCCCAGCGTTCATAGTAACAGCTCCCCCAAGTGTTCCAGGAATACCATGTGCAAACTCAAGCCCTGTCAAATCAGCATCTGCACTCATTTTGGCAATCGAAAATAATAATGCTCCTGCCTGTGCTGTAACCAAATTTTCTTCTACTTTGATATTAGCCAAATTTTTATAAATTTCAATGATTACACCATCAAAACCTTTATCATTAGCTAAAATATTACTTCCATTTCCAAAAATTTCATAGTTAGTATTTGTATTTTTACATACATTAATTATTTGTTGAACTTGCTCTATAGAAGTTGGAACTGTCCAAATTTCAACTAATCCCCCAATTTTAAATGTTGTGTGCGATGATAATTTTTGGTCAGTCTTAATTTGTTCTTCTGACAAAAATTTGTTCAACTGATTAATAATTTCTTTTTTATTTTTCATACTTCACCCCTCAGATTTAGTCAGTTACTTACATAATATAATATACCCTATTTTATACTTTAATGATAGCATTTTGACAAAAAATAAAGAACAAAACTATAATTTGCCTTTTACAAGCTAATTTTTTAAACTTCAAATCATCATAGGACAATTTTTTCACCTCTTCATGATTTTTCATTTTCTACTTTTTAAACTTCACAAATACTCTTACCTTTATTAACTTGCTATCTTTTTCATTCTCCAATCATCTTAGGACATTTTTTTCACATCTTCACGATTTTTCATTTTCTACTTTTTGGCATAAAAAATAGGCTAAACTGCATTAATACAGTTTAACCTATTTTTTATAATGTGATTACTGTTTTTGCTCTTAATAAAATAGAAGTAATTTCCTCCATATTACTAATTCTACCCACTCTCAACTTATGTTGACCACAAATACTATACACACAAGTTCCACAAGCCAATAGTTCGATGCCTTTTTCTTCTAAAGCTTGTAAAATATCGATGTAATGTGAACTATAGCCCAACAATTTTACTCCAGAATTATAAAAAATAATAGCATCTGGAGGATTAGGATTTGCCAACACTTTTCTCAAAAATACACCTAACAAAGTATGACCCACACCATCATCACCACGACCTAATGTTTCGCTATTAATAATAACAGCTTTATTATACATAAATTTCACCCTCTTTGATTAACTCCCTATACTAATTATATTATGCATAGTACAAATTTAAGTGAAACAAAAAACAGATTAATCGACAAAATTTTCATTTTTTATCGTCTACTGATTATTATTTTTTATATATAAAGCGATATCAATTATCATTTTGATAGTAGTAATCACAAGAAAAATAATATTTATCACAAGTCCAGCAATAGCTACACCTTGATTTTTTTTGTTTTTTAATCCAACCGAGCCAAGAACTGTGCCTGTAATTGTGAGAGGTAGTCCTACAATTGGAAAAAACCATGCGACAGACCCTATAATTCCAAGAATAAATGAACTCCAGCCATTTACATTTTTTTTATGTTCAGAAATAAAATGGGGCATCATATCTATACTATCATTAGTTGCATCTTCATCAACAAAATATTCACCTTTTTTACAATCAAATTGTGTTGTATTCATAAAATGACCTACTTTCTATGGCAAGTAACTTAATTATTATAGTAAATTATAACCATTTTTTTATATAATGTCAATATATCAAATATTTTTACTAATTACTAGACCAAAGATAAAATTTTATTTTCTAAAATCTCATAGAAATTAAGTACAGATACTACATTCATTTTTGAACCTCCACTTAACTTTCTTAAATTCTCTTTTTCTGTTTCAACAGTAACTAAAAAGCAATTTTGAGAATTTAAATTATAGTTTTTAATAAACTGGTTATATTTGGAAATATATTCCTGATACCCACCTGTCTTGCATTCAATCCAAAAAATTTCTTGATTTATATGTAGAACTATATCTAGTTCTGTCTTTTCTCCACTTGGCAAAGTAATATCCACATTAGAAATAATTTCATATTTCGTAATTTTAGCATGTTTTAATATTTGTAAAATGTTATGTTTAACAAAAATTTCTAGCCAGCCACCTGTTATAAAGTTCTGATATTTACCATCTTTAGAAAGTTGCGCCTCTATAATGCATTTTGGAGATTTTTTATAGACATATGAAGATAACACCTTACTTTTCAAAAGTTGATCGCCGAAAGACCTGTTGACATTCATAGTTTGATTTTGTAAACCTTTTATGGAAAACTCAAATTTCTCTCTAGGTGATACGTGTCTTTTTATCTCCATAATTAAATTTTTAAGATGCTCAAATTCTTCTCCCATAAAAATGGCAATATTTTCGAGTTCTGTTAAATTTTTAGTAGTGTTAGAACTTTATCAGGTTTGATAATTAGGGATTTTGCAGACAAGGCCATATTCTGTAATGACAGAATAAAGGATGCTCTTCAACGCATGCCTAAATTTGTAACTGAAAATGTGGCCAGGCCTGACATGGAGACAAATACTTTCTCTGTGTTTTTGATGAATGTGCAGGGTTTATCTGGACATGTTGCTGATTTGGCGTCATGTACACGGCATTTGCAGCTTAACTGTATTGCTGTGACAGAAACATGGCTGCTTGCAGGTTCTTCGTTAGAATCGGTCCAGATTGATGGTTTTAGTTTTCATAGTCGTCCCCGAAGTGGGTCATATTGCAGTAGTCACCCAGCACTGGTGGAGCTACAAGGGCAGCGACATGGTGGTGTCGGTTTGTTTTGTCGTAACGGTTTAGTGTGTGATGTCATCCAGGCACCAAATGTTAACTTGGAGTGTTTGGTTTGTGCCTGTGACAGTTTTGACATGTTGTTAGTAGTGATTTATCGGCCACCTTCGTATCCTCTGAGTTTGTTCAAGGAGAATCTCAGCATGTTGCTTGAGTGGTTGGACTCCTTCGATAAAACTGTAGCAGTAATGGGGGACTTCAATGATGATGTTTTAACATCTTCATCAATTTGTCATGTTATGATGGCGAAAGGGTTTGTGCAACATGTGACACAACCCACAACGGAGAGAGGCACACTTATTGATCATGTTTATGTGAAAACATCAGTATATGATGTACAATCATTAGTGTTGCCTGTTTATTTTAGTGATCATGAAAGCATTTTGTCGTCTTTTACACTTTAAAGTGTTGGTGGTGTGTGTGGAGGGGGCGTAATTTGATTTGATGTTGATTTAATTGTGCTGTATTTTATACTGTTTATAGTGTATATTTTCATGTGTTCCCTGGCTAGCTCTCTGTCTGTTTTCTGTTTCAGGTGGCTCCAGCCCTGTTCCTCCCATTTGTAACTGGACAGCAGAGCCCAAGCCGATGTTTTGACTGTTTTTATGTGTTGGTAATCCTATTAATAATAGTATGTAGCTGTTAGCACCACTAAAGCTCCTTCGGTGTCATCTCCCTGTGTTATTGACTATTAGTCATAAATCTCACATTAAACACTCACCCTACATGGGGGAGTTGGACCACATAATACAGACTGTGACATGGCGTAAGAAAACAGAGTTACAGAGTGATTTAAGTGGTAAGTTCGACATTTGGTCATAATCCCATACCATTTTTTGGTGAATCCACTCAAAAATTTGCTTTGCTCTAAATTTTGGCTCACTAAGTTCGACAATTATTTTTTCTAATTCATTTATGCTTTTTTGTGCAATTATATTTATCATTTTTTAAACCTCGCAATAAAAAATCCATCAGTTTTAGCAATATATGGTAAAATTTGGATATGATTTTCTTCCTTTATATAGGGTTTTACTAAATCAGGAACATCATCAGTTATAGGGTCAAGTTTTAGACCAAGGTTCAAAATATATTTAACCATATCTTCATTTTCAATTTTAGATAATGTACATGTACTATAAAGAAGAGTTCCCCCAGCTTTCAAATATCGTACAGCGTTGTTAACCAATTGTTTCTGAACCTCTGAAATTGCTAAAATATCCTCTGGTGTTTTATGATAACGCATATCAGGTTTGCGTTTTATAACTCCAAGACCAGAACAAGGAACATCTAAAAGTATCCTCTCAAAAGAGTCTTCCCAACTTTTGTTAAAATTAATCCCATTATTTACAATTATTTTAATGGATTTTAAATTTAATCTGTCAGCATTTTTTTGGATTAGTTCGGTCTTATGTGGATATAAATCGGCACTAATTATTTCACATTCATCATTACTAAGCTCTGCGATATGTGTTGATTTTCCTCCTGGGGCTGCACACATATCCAAAATTTTATCGCCTTTTTGTGGGTTTAGAAGATGAGAAACTAGGCTTGCGCTTTCATCTTGAGGAGTCCACTTTCCTTCCAAAAATGAATTTAAGTTTCCTATGTTGTAAGTTTTTTTCAAATATAAATTATCTTCTGGAAAAATAATTCCATCACTACATTCAATCCCTTCATTTTGAAGTTCAAGTATAAGTTCATTTTTGGAGATTTGATTTTTATTAATACGAATACAAACTTCAGCACGTTCATTAAATGCTGTACAAATTTTTTCCATTTCTTCTGTTCCATACATTTCAAGCCACATTTCAATTAACCAACTAGGCATAGAATATTTGATTGAAAAATGCTCTATTTTATGTGTATTCACATCAGGAAGAGAAATTTCATCTTTTTGACGCTCTAAATTACGCAAAACACCATTTACAAATCCAGATAAATTGTGCATTTTACGTTTTTTAACAAGTTTAACAGCTTCATTTATAGTTGCAGAAGCTGGAATTTTATCCAAAAAGATTAGTTGGTACGCACTCATGCGCATCAAATGTTTTATAAAAGGTTTCATTTTTTTTACAGGAGTTTTTGACACATGATTAATAAAGTAGTCGAGTTTAAGTTGGTGTTTCACCGTTCCATAAACTACTTCAGTAATAAAACCTCTGTCTTCTTTTTTAATATTATCAAGTTCCTTTTTTAGTAGGAGTTGCATATAAGTTTCTTCTTTTTCGATTGTTGTAAGTAAGTCTACAATTGTTTCACGTGCATTTTTCATTAAAAGTCCTCTTTCGTTAAGTAATTTTAGATAAAATAAAAGACGCTAAAAGCGCCTTTATTTATTAGCAAAGTATCTCACCTGCTAAAATTGAATTTCCCTTTATATATTCACTAACTAACATACGTTTTTTATTTGGAAGTTGCATCTCTTCAATCAAAAGTTGCCCATCTCCAGTTTGAACCAAAATTCCTTCTTTATCTACAGAAAGAATTGTACCTATAGGAGCAGTTTTATCTAAATGTTTAATAGTGGCTTTATAAATTTTTAAAGGCTGATTATTATATAGAGTATAGCCAACTGGCCAAGGGTTTAAACCTCTAATTAAATTATTTATTGAAGAGGCTGAATTTTCCCATTTAATTTTGGCAAGTTCTTTGTTAAGCATAGGTGCATACGTTGATTTATCGTGGTTTTGTATCTCACGCTCTAATGTATTATTTTCAATTAGAGGCAAGGCTTCTTCGAGTGCAATAGCTCCAACGACCATCATTTTATCATGCAAAGTTTGTGCTGTATCGGTTTCTTCTATAATAATTTCCTTTTTGTATAACATATCACCAGTATCTAAACCTTTATCCATATACATAATTGTAACGCCAGTTACTTTTTCTCCCTCAATAATTGACCATTGAATTGGTCCAGCACCTCTATATTTTGGAAGTAAAGAACCGTGTACATTAATGCACCCACGTTTAGGAATATTTAAAATAGACTCAGGTAAAATTTGACCAAAAGCTACTACAATAATTATATCTGGATTATAATTTTTTATAGCAGTATAACAATCTTCTTCAGCTTTTAAGCGTTGGGGTTGCATAACTTCTAAGTTATATTTTAATGCTAATTCTTTAACTGGTGACATAATTACTTTGTTTCCACGGCCTTTAGGTCTATCCGGTTGGGTAAAAACTAAACCAATCTCATGGTTATTATCAATTAGCATTTGTAATGTAGGGACTGCAAAATCAGGAGTTCCCATAAAAACAACTTTCATTTAATTATTTCCTTTCAAAAACTATTCTTCTGGAGGTACATCAAATAAATCACCTTCAATAAAATCCACAAATAACTTTCCTTCTAGGTGGTCAAACTCATGGCACATTGCACGAGCCATAAATTCTTCTCCACTAATTTCAAAAGAAACTCCGTGTCTATCTAGTGCTTTAATTTTTACTGTATGAGGTCTAGTAACTAGCCCATATTTTGCAGGAACACTTAAACACCCTTCATCTCCTACCTGTTCACCAGAGGTTTCAACTATTTCAGGATTAATGAATTCTGTTATTCCTTCTCCGATATCAATTACAAAAATTCTTTTTAATAATCCAATTTGAGGAGCAGCAAGCCCAACCCCTTCAGCATCATACATTGTCTCAGCCATGTCATCTAACAATTCATGTAGTGCAGTGTCAAAATTTCTAACTGGTTTTGAGACTTTTCTTAAAATTTCATCATCATCAGTTCTAATTTTTCTAATAGCCATTTTGTTTTCCTCCTTAATTTTAAATGACATTAAGCGGGTCAATATCCCAACTTAACTTAATTTGTTTAATATCCTCTGTCTGAGAAAATTTGTTTATGCAATACTTTCCATACATCAAAAGGATTTCTCTATTATGCCCAAGTATAGTTATTTTCCATCTATAATTATCAGCAATTTTTGCTAAGCTTGCTTTGGTAGGTCCAAGTAACCTAAATAGTTTTTTCTTATTATAAAAGTCAAAATAATGTTTAAGCTGATGAACTTTTTTTATAACTATATCTTCATCTGTACCATATATTAAAATTGAAAAAATGTGATTATATGGTGGATATCCAAGTTTTTTTCTGAAGTTAAGTTCATTTTGATAAAAATTTTTCTGATTAAAAAATTTCACATCTTGCAATACTTCATGCTCAGGGGTATAGCTTTGGATAACTACAAATCCTTGTTTTTCACCACGTCCAGCCCTTCCTAAAGTTTGGGTGAGAAGTTGGAATGTTCTTTCTCGTGAGCGAAAATCTTCAGTATGCAAGCTTTGGTCAGCTGAAATAATACCCATCAAAGTTACTTTTTCAAAATCATGACCTTTAGCAATCATTTGAGTCCCAATCAAAATATTAATTTCTCTATTTCTAAACTGAGTTAAAATTTTTTCGTGACCATCTTTTTTGGAAGTCGTGTCAAAATCCATTCGACCTACTCCAAATTTTTCAAAGTGGATATTCAAATAATCTTCAACTTTTTGTGTTCCGTTCCCAAAAAATCTAATAAATTTACTTCCACAACTTGGACAAGTTTTAGGAACTTCTTGAAGGCTTGCACAGTGATGACATACTAGTTGATAATCAGTTTTATGATAGGTCATTGACACGTCACAATGAATACATTTTACTACAAATCCACAATTTCTACAGTTTATAAAAGTAGAATGACCTCTTCTATTTAAAAGGAGCATTACTTGGTCATTGTTGTTGAGTGTTAATTCGATTGCTTGGTGTAGATATCTACTAATTACTTGAGCATTTCCATCTTTTAATTCATTTCTCATATCTACAATTTCAACGTAAGGCATAATTGATTGCCCAGTTCTTTTTGTTAAAGTTAAATGTGTAATGGTATTTTCAACTGCGTCTTTATAAGTTTCAAAACTTGGGGTGGCAGAGGCTAAAACAACAACTCCATTTTGAAGTTCCATATATTTTTTTGCAACTTCAATAGCATTATATTTTGGTGATGCATCGGCAGATTTGTAGCTAGTATCATGTTCTTCATCAACTATAATTACACCTAAGTTTGGAAGAGGCATAAATACTGCACTTCTAGGACCTATAACAATTTGAACTTTACCTTCTTTTGCTAATAAATAAAGATTTTGGCGTTGTTTAGCAGTCATTCGACTATGAGTTAGCGCCACTCTATTTCCAAAACGTTCTTTAAATCTGGATAAAGTTTGTTGAGTTAATGCAATTTCAGGAACGAGAACTATAGCAGTTTTATTTTTCAAGAGGGCATCTCTTATAACATGAAGAAATATTTCAGTTTTTCCACTACCCGTAACCCCCTCTAATAAAAAAGTGGCAAATTTATCAGACTGCACCTTAGATAAAATTGCTTGATAACTTATTTCTTGTTCAGAGTTTAATGTTTTAAAAGGAGCATTGTTTATAGGTTCAAAAATATATTCTTCCTGTACAAGTTCCTTTTTTAGAATGTCTTTTTTGATTAAGGTATTTAGTGCCGAACTACAATTTTCAATGTTTGAAGTTATATAACTTAATAACAATTTACTAATATTATTTTTTATAAATAACTCTAAAATTGCAACCTGTTTTCCTTTTAATTTATCAGAATAAATTTTTGCTTCTTCAACCGAAAGTAACAAATTTACAAAAGTTTGTGTGGTACGAGAAGCTTCAATTGGTTTTTGATTTAGAGCAGGGGGCAACATTACATTTAAACTACCTGCACAAGTTGCCCCATAATAATTTATTAAAAATTTAGCAAGTTCTATTTGAGTTTCATTCAAAATTGGATAGGCATCAATAATGCTAATAATTTCTTTAATTTTAAAATTACCTTCAGGCGTAATATTTGAAATTTGTAGCAAGTATCCGATAGAAGTTTTATTTCCTTTACCAAAAGGTACTTTTACTCTTGAGCCGATTTTTATCTCATCATATAAATGTATTGGTATTATATAGCTAAAAAATTGATCAATCTCTTTATTTGTGGCATGAGAAAGAATTACACTTCCATATAACTTGTTGTTCATAAAAATATTAATCTAAATCTTGCTCTCTAATTTTGATTTTTCCTTTATAAAGTTCATCTACAGCAATCGAAGTTGGCTTTTTCTTTCTAAGTTTAATAGCTAATTCTGTTGCTTGTTTTGAACGAATTGGATCAGTCCAACCGTCATAATCTTTGTCATTCATTTCTCCATTTACGATGTCAATAATTTGTCTAGCTCTTCTTGCTGTTGCAATAATAATTGAATAACGACTTGTAATAACTGTTTCTTGTGCCTCAGTATTAATTTTTTCTGTAATTTGTGAATAAGATGGCTCTAACATATTTAATTTTCTCCTAACATATTAGCGATATAAGTTTGATAACGTTCACTTTTTAATTTTTCAGCTTGAGTAATAAGTTTAACTTCATTAACAGCATCTTCTAATTTATCATTAATTATGATGTAATCATAGGCGTTATAAAGTGCTAATTCCTCTCTTGCACGTAATAAACGTTGCTCAATTGTTGCAATAGAATCAGTACTTCTGCCGTTTAATCTTGTTCGTAACTCTTCAAAAGTAGGAGGCATAATAAAAATAAAAATTGCTTCAGGATACTTTTTCTTAATTTGCAACGCACCTTGTACTTCTATTTCTAAAATAATATCTTGACCATTTTCTATAGTAGAATTAATAAAATCTTTAGGCGTTCCGTAATAATTCCCACAAAATTCGGCATACTCCAACAAATCATCAGCCTCAATCATAGCTTGAAATTGGTCTTGTGTTTTAAAAAAATAGTGCTTTCCCTCAATTTCTCCTGTTCTTGCTGTTCTTGTTGTTGCTGAAATTGACAATTGGTAATTATTATCTTTAATTAATTCTTGTACTATAGTACCCTTTCCAGAACCTGATGGTCCAGATAAAACAATTTTTAATCCATTACCTTCCATAATTATTTCTACTAACTAAAAAGTAGTAGCTCCTCCTTTAAATGTATTTTAGCTTATCTTTTGCAAATCATACCATATATAACATCTTATTTCAAGTATAATCAATATTAGACAAACTTTTTATTATAAATTGAAATATTGTGTAAGTAAATTTTTAGTTATATTTACTGAACCCGTATCTTTATTTTCTATAATTACAACAAAGGCAATTTCCTTTTCATCATTATTAGCAAAGCCAACTACCCAAGAATGAGAGTTTTCATCATTAATTTGTGCTGTCCCAGTTTTAATTCCTATGGATAAATCAAGGTCATTTAGATGAATTCCTGTTCCAGTTTCGACTGTTTTTTTCATCATATTTTGTAAAATAATTGCGTGTTCTTCAGTTAAAATATTATCATAGTAACTTGGTAGAAATTTTTCAACTTGTTTAGCCGAGGCATTTGTAATTTCATCAACATAATACGGGTTCATTAGAACTCCATCATTTGCAATCGCACAACTAATCATAGCCATTTGGAAAGGTGTAACTAGAGTTTTTCCTTGCCCAATATAAGCTAATAATTGATTAAATTCATCGGCATTTACAACATCTACTTGACTTTTTTTAATGTCAATATTAGTTAGTAATTCTGAATTAAAAAGTAAATTTTCAGCTGTATTTTCTAGTTGTGAAGTAGAAATATAATTTTTTAAATTCACATAAAAACTATTACACGAAACAGCAAAAGCTTCTTCAACGTTTATATTTCCATGTACATTTCCATTAAAACAACGAATTTTATATTCTCCAACTTCAATATAACCATTACAAGTATAATGAATATCTTGCCAAAAGTCTGGATAATTTTCTAACAATGATAATGTAGATACAATTTTAAACGTAGAACCGGGAGGGTATAAACCTTGGGTTGCTCGATTAAATAATGGAGCATTTGCAGTATCTTGAGATAAAGTATTCCATTCAGATGCTATAGTATTTGGGTTAAAACTTGGCGAAGAATACATCGCTTTAATTTTTCCTGTTTGAGGCTCAATCATAACAATTGCACCTGTTTCATTTTGTAAACTTTCTTCAGCAATACTTTGCAAATCATTATTTATGGTTAAGGTGATATTTTGCCCACTAAAATTATTTTTTGTAAAAGTATATTTTAAGATTTCTATTAAATTATAAGTTGGGGATAATAGGTTTTGATTTAATATTTGCTCCAAACCATATTTTCCATAATCACTATAACCGATTACATGAGCGTAGCGTTCATCATACGAATAATAACGCTCATCGTTATTTGTATAAGCTAGCACAATCCCATTTTCATCATAAAAATTTCCTCTTGATACACTATCTTCAAGCTGTGAAAGTCTTGGGTTATATTGATGAACAGCAAGATTACTATATCCAACAATATAATAAATTCTACAACTCAATATGATAAATACCAGCAAAAGTATAGCTCTAACTACTTTGATATTAGTATTTTCTTGCATCATATTCCAAATTCCTCCTTCCGTTTTTTAAATTTATTAAGGAAGTTTGGAGATTTTTTGGGTACAGTTTGTGGATAACTCAGCATACTTACTATTCCTAGATTTATCATCAAACTTAGTAATGATGAGCCACCATAACTTACAAAAGGCAAAGTAACGCCCGTCAAAGGGAGCAATTGCACAATTCCACCCAAAATCAAAATACTTTGAGTTGCAATTAGTGTTGTGTATCCTAAAATAATATATTTGTGCCAAGTAGGGGGCTTATTAATCGATACCCCAAGCCCCCAAAAAGCTATAATTATATAACACGCAACTACTGATAAACCTGCAACTATACCAAGTTCTTCAACTATTGCAACAAAAATATAATCGGTAGTTACATAAGGGACTTTGGTAGGCATTCCGTTGGTTAGACCACTCCCAAGCCAGCCCCAAGTACCCATAGAAAACATACCTTGGGCGAACTGGTATCCTGAAGTTGATAAGTTTTCCCAAGGGTTAATCCATGCTTCTATACGAGATTGAATATAGGTTATTTTTGGAGCTAAAATTGAAATTGCACCAGCCCCCAAAATTAATGCACACAAAATTTCTTTTACTTTTCCAGTAGCCACATAAAACATAACTAAAACTACACAGAAATAAAGGCTTGCACTACCTAAATCACGTTGAACTGTTAATGTTAATAAAACTACTAAGGTTAGAATTAGAAGTTTGGCAAGTTCGTATTTATTATTTTTAGTTTGATAATTTTCTAAATAAATAGCAATAGCAATTACATAGCTTAACTTTGCAAATTCAGAGGGTTGAAACGTATGACCCCCTATTTTTACCCAGTTCATAGCACCGTTTATAGTTTCTCCACTTATAAAAGGAAGAAACAGCAAAATTATCGTAATTATTCCATATAAATTAGCGTATCTCATCTTGAAAATCAGTGGCATCAACCTAATTATAACAAGCGTTATTAATATAGAAATCGCAAGCCATTTTAATTGTGCAAACGCAAAATCCACGTCTAGCCTCGTCAGGATAACTTGACTTACTGCCACCAACAACGAAACACTAAACCATGGCACAATTAAGTGAGTTCGTGGCTTGAATTTACAATAATTGTACAATACCCAAAACGCCATTAGACTAACCAACGTTTGAAATAAAATTAAATCAGCCCGTTCAAAAAATACTATTAAATTAATAAACATACTTGTTCCAAAAAATAACGCTAAATTTATATAAAATGCGTATAATCGTTGCATAACCCAGCTTTCATTGTTAAATGCTAAACTTATTAAAACTCCAATTGCAATTATCATGTAAGTTGTTAAAAAATAACGACTTATTAAAATTAAAATACTAACCTCGTCCCTCTCCTTACTCTATAACTTTGTTGAAAAAGTTGCTATTTGTGTTGGTAATTAGAGGTTTGCCAAAAATCACACTTTCTAATACATCTTTTGCGATTTTTTTATTTTCAATGGTAAATTGAACTCTACTAGATTGCAAATTACTAATAGATTTGAGGTCTTGACTATAAATATATGTTGGTAATTGTGTTAGAATTTGCATATAACAAGCTTGGCAATTTGTTACAATGTTCCAACGTTCTTTTTTTCTATCTTCTAAAACATAATTATTTTTGTTACATGTGCCATTTTGACTTATTAAACATTGTTCGGTAGTCATAACAGGTAAATGACCATAAATTATTTTTTGAAACGGAAAATTTATACCCTTAAGTTCAGATTTATTAACTTCTTCTGAAATAGTCAATTGATTAACGCCTAAATTTAGCCAATATGTTGCACTTTCGTAATTTGTAATATTTAGATTATAATCTAAATGGCAAGGTTTTTTGAGTTCCAAAACTTTGTGTGCTTGACCTAAAGTTCTACATAAATAACCTACTTCAGGATTATCAAAAAATAGTTCATGATTAATATTCCATAAAGAATTTTTCATTATATATGGTAAAGCTATAAAAAATTTTTTGTTAGAATTACTAGTTAACTCAAAAGCTTTTTGGTTATTTTCTACAGTGCTATCCCACTCCCAATAAATAGTTTCTATTTGGGGATAAGAAATAGCTACTTCTAATTGGTCTAAAGTTTTTACAGCTACTACCAAGGTTGGTTTTTTGATATTAAAATTTTGTTCAAATTGTTTATAAATAGGAGCAGAAATTTGGGGTAAATTTAGTAATTCTGCCTCCAAACTTTCGGTAGCCGATCTACGAAGCTCATTTAGTTTACTCATAACTACATAACTATTTTCTTCCCAGTCGATTTCAAATTGATTGATTTTAAAGGGGGTAGCTCCAAATTTTTGAAGTTGAGATGCTACTTTTTCAACAGTTACAGGGTTATTTTGTGCTGGCTCTAAAATTTCACCAAAAACTTTTATTGAGGTAGAGTTATATTTTAGGGTTAACTCTATAGGTTTGCCGATAATACCTTTTGCATAAGCTGATATAGGCAATTTACGATTATTTTTTTCATAGGTTTTTTTGAGGTCTTTTAAAAGCTGGTGATCTTTAGAAAGATAAACTAGACTTCCTTTTTCGGCAGGCTCATTTAAGTTAATAATAAAATTTTTGTGTGCTGGATATTGTTTTGAAATCCCTGTCCCTATATGCTTTTTACTGTTCCAAATTTCAATTCCATCTCCAGCGTGAAGTTCTTTTTCTGTAAATATTGTAGCTTGTTTCTTTTTGAAGTCATAACTAACAACATGACCGATTTTTAATCCAATATTTTTGGGACTTTTGACAGTAATCATATCTGCGTTGCCTTTATTTTTATAGTAACCCCTAGAAAACCCTCCTCTATTAAAAATAGTTTGTAACTTTTTGATATCTTCATCATTAACTTTATATAATTTTTGGTTATTTTCACTACGAATTTTATCAATATATTTTCTATATGTTCCAATTACAGAAGCCACATATTCTGGAGATTTCATACGACCTTCTACCTTTAAAGAATGTACTCCAATCTTTAAAATTTCTGGTAAGATATCAAGAGTACAAATATCTTTAGGGCTTAATAGATAACGGTTTTTTGCAACTATTTTATCATTTTGATAAAGAGAATATTCCATTCTGCAAGGTTGAGCGCATCTACCACGATTTCCACTACGACCCCCTATTAAGCTACTCATTAAACATTGCCCCGAATATGAATAACATAATGCACCATGTACAAAAGTTTCTATTTCGATATCTACATTTTGGATAATTTCACCAATTTCTTTTAAAGTTAATTCTCGAGCTAAAACTATTCTTTTGAAGCCTTGACTTTTTAAAAATTTTGCATCTTCTACACTATGAACGCTAAGTTGAGTGCTTGCATGAAGTGTGATTGTAGGAAAATACTGTTTAACTAATTTAGCAATGCCTAAATCTTGGATTATAATTGCATCTATATTTAAATTTTGTAGTTCGACAAGATAATTAAATAGAGAGTCCAATTCTTGATTTTTGATTAAAGTATTGAGTGTGATATAAACTTTTATACCTCGTAGTTTACAATAATTAATTATTTCTCGTAAATTTTCGGTATCAAAATTATCTGCTTGATTTCTTGCATTAAAAATTTTACCCCCTAAAAATATAGCATCTGCACCATTTTCAATAGCGGCATAGGCGTTTTCTAATTTTCCAACTGGTGCTAATAGTTCGACTGTGTTCATAAAAAATTCTCCTTTCAAAATACGGACAAAAATGTAACATTATCATGATTTTTGAAATTAGCTTTTCGAAATTATTGTAAAGCTATTTGATTTTTGAATTTTAAAATCTAAATCTTGAGTGAGTTATAAATCTTATTTAATAAAATATTGTAGTTCATAAAAATAGGACTAACCATAAAGATTAGTCTAAAATTTATTTTTTAGTTTTCATTTTTGCTTCCATTTTAAAGCGATTAATTTCGGCATTTAATTCTCGTGTTCGTTCAAGAAGTGCAACTTTATCGTGGTCACTTTGTTGTAATTCTGATATACAATCTTCTAGTTCTTTTTGAATTTTTAAATTGTTACTTGCTATGTTCATTGCTGTTAAAATCGCAACTTGTGCCACGCTTAAACGCTTTCCTGAATCGGTTTTTTGAATTTCCGACATTTGAGTGTTAATCATCGTTCCAACTTTTTGAATATGCTCGCTTGACTCCTCTCCATAAATAGGGTAAATTTGCCCACCGATAATAACTTCAACTTTATTTTTTGCCATAAATTTACACTCCGTATATTTATCTGTGTTTTTGTCATTATAAAATGTTTTTTTAGCAGTATACCACAAAAAAACCCATATTATCAATTATTATTTCACGGAAATTTAACTTTTCAAATTATGGGTATTCCCTATGGCTAACTATATGATATAATAAACCTATCAAATCGTAGAGGAGTTTGGGAAAAAGCAAATGTCAACGCAAAATATTTTAAAAGGGGCTATGGTTTTAGCTTTAGCGTCAGTAACTAGTAAAATAATTGGTATGTTATATAAAATTCCAATTACTAACATTATTGGCGACCAAGGAAATGCAATTTATGCAAGTGCATATAATATGTATGTTTTATTAATCACATTTTCAGCAATTGGAATGCCTTCAGCCATTTCAAAACTGGTTTCTGAGAGGTATAGTGTGGGGGCGTATCGAGAGGCGTATCGAGTTTATAAAATTGCTCTTTGTTATGCCACGATGTTATCTTTTTTGTTGGCCAGCATATTATGGTTTGGGGCTGAAACTATTGCTGATACTATGAAAAATCCAGATTTAATGATGCCGCTTAGGGCGCTTGCTCCTACCAGTGTTATTGTAACTATCATGGCCGTGTCAAGGGGGTATTTTCAAGGAATGGGTCGAATGGGCCCTACTGCGATTTCGCAAGTTATCGAACAGATTTTTAACGCTATTGCAAGTGTGTTGCTGGCTTATTATTTTATTTCTGAAGGAGTGGTTGAGGCTGCTACTGGAAGTACTCTAGGGACAGGGATAGGAGCAGTTGCAGGGCTTTTGATTTTGGTAGTAATTGCACTTAGGAGCAAAGTTAAAACTACTAATAAAGAAGAAAATCTTGATGAACTTGCAGAAAAATTTATTGGAGAAAGTTCAGGAAGTGTTTTAAAAGGGATATTAATTACAGTTATTCCAATTGTAATTAGTACTTCAATTTTTGCGATTATAACAAATATCGACACCCTTATGTTAAATACGTATTTACCAAACTTAGTTGATGAGATAGTTTATAACGAACAATATTATTTGTTGCCTGTAACTGACAGTGATACAATGGATACTTTGGATATTGTAAATAGTTTAGCAGGTCAATATTTAGGAAAATATTTAACATTAATTAATGTTCCAGTTGCTTTAATTTTAACTATAGCAATGGCTGCAACCCCTTCAATTTCAGGGTCTATGGCCAAAAATGATTTAGATGATGTGCGAGAGAAATCTAAGATGATAATTAAGCTTGGATTTTTGTTTGCAGCACCTTCAGCAGTAGGATTAACGTTGTTTGCGTACCCTATTATGAACTTATTATACAGGCAAATTCCAGATGGTGGGGAACTTTTAATTTGGGGTAGTATATCAATTTTATTTATTGCAACTGCCCAGCTTACAACTGGAATTTTACAAGGAATGGGCAAACAAAGTATACCTACAAAACATGCTTTTATTGCCTGTATTATTAAAGTTTTATGTAACTTTGTGTTTTTGCAATATGCACAAATAAATATATATTCTGTTGTGCATAGTACTACAATTTGTTATTTAATTTATGCAATTTTGAATACAAGATATATAAAAAATGAAATAGAATTAGAATTAAATTGGCACTTATTAGCTATAAAACCTATAATTGCAGCTATGGGAATGGGGGTAATATCATTTAGTGTGTATTGTATTCTAAATTGGATTATTCCATTTTCTGGATTATGGTTAATTATTTCGGTATCTTTAGCTGTAGTTTTATATGCGATAATTGGAATTTTAATTGGGGCAATAACTAAGAATGATATTGAAAATATTCCTGGTGGGCATAAAATTTTAAAATTATTAAAGTAATATAACCATTGATTTTACAGGGTTTATACAACTAAATAAAAAATATTTAAAAAAATTTCTCTCTTTGTGTATAGAATGAATGATTTGAGGTCAATACTCTAATTACCATACATTTAGGGAGGAATTATTATGTTAACACAAAAGCAATATTTAAGTTTATTAGTTGTAGCTATAGGAATTTTTGGAGCATTATTTTTTGCAACATATTTATATACAACAGATGGATTTTTATTTAATACAAAAAGTGGGTTTGAGATAGAAGATGTCTTTGAAACCCCTATAAATAGTAGTGTTACTGGAGATAGTAGCATTCAAGTGGTGGAGGAAAAGCCTCAGAAGGTAACTATTTTACCAACAACATTAATTGAGCTGATAGTTAGAGATCAAGATGGAAATTTGGTAACTCAAGAAATAGTTGACCCGTATAGTTTGATGGGGCTTTCTGAAGAAGAGGTAGCGAGTTTGTTTTCAAATTATAACTTGATAAAATTTGATAGTGATAACGTTATTTTGGAAGGTGAAACTTATATTGAACCTGAACGAGTAAAGTATTATTTGGGGGTTCGAAATGATGAGATTGGTATTATTTTAGAAGATGAAATTTTTCAAGAAATTGGAATTCAAGCGAGTGAATTTTCTAGTTATATCAATACTTTGTTAAAGTTTGAGCTGATTTCTGTAGACTATGAGCAAAAAGCACTTCTTGAGAGAAATCCCTATTATATAGAAAGTATTTTGCAAAATTTGACTGATTAAGAAAGGGGGATTTATGAAAAAAGTTATTGTTATTGGGGCTGGGGCATCGGGGTTGGTTAGTGCCATTTTGTTAGCTAGAAATAATATAGAAGTAACTTTGGTGGAACGATTAAATTCGGTTGGAAAAAAGTTGTTAGCTACTGGAAATGGAAGATGTAATCTTAGTAATACCCAGATTTCGCCTTCCAAATTTCATAGCTCATACAAAGGAGAGTTTTTTTTGCCTATTGAGAGGTTTGGACTTGAGAAAACTCTTCAATTTTTTGAGGAGCTTGGGATTATTCCTCTTGTAGAAAATAATAAGGTGTATCCTTTGTCGGAGCAGGCTACAAGTGTGGTTGATGTTTTGCGACTGGAGGTTGAGAATTTAAATATTAAATTAATGAGTGAGTTTGAAGTAAATAAAATTATTGCTCCTACTAAAAATAAACCTATGTTTATAGTTGAGGGAGTACAGCAAGAAGCTACTATCCAATTAAAATCTGAGAATGTAATTGTTGCAACTGGTGGGCTTGCTGGAATTCCTGTTGAAAATTTGAGCTATAATTTTATTTCTAAACTTGGTCATACAATAACTCCACTACTACCAACACTTGTACATTTGAGTTCGTCAAGTCCTCATTGTAAATATATGCAGGGGGTTCGTGTTCAGACTGTAGTTAAAATTTATGAAAAAAATAAATTGCTAAGAGAAGAAAAAGGGGAAGTATTATTTACAAAAGATGGTTTGTCAGGACCTCCTATTTTTCAAGTAAGTAGAGTTGCTAGCATTTGTTTGCAAAAGAAATCTAGTTGTTATGTAACTTTGGATTTGTGTCCAAATTATTTGCAAGATGAAGTCGTTGAAAAAATTTATACTAGAATTACAAATTTTCCAACTAGAAAAATTTCGGATTTACTAGTTGGGTGGATTAATAGTAAAGTTGCTAGTAGATTATTAAAAGATATTGAAAAATCAGATGTCCGTACTTTAGATAGTTTGGATTATACAGAAGTTGAACAACTAGCTAAAGTTTTAAAAAGTTTTAAATTTGAAATTATTAGTACTCGAGATTTTAAGTTTGCCCAGTCAACAATTGGTGGGGTAAAGCTTGAGGAAGTAGATTTAAATACTATGAAATCAAAAATTATACAAGGATTGTATTTTACTGGTGAAGTGCTTGATGTTGATGGTGATTGTGGAGGCTATAATTTGCAATGGGCTTGGTCGACAGCGTTTGTAGCTAGTGAACATATTATAAGTGAGGAAAAATAAATGGTTAGAATACATGATGTTAAGTTAAATCTTGACGATAAAGAAGAAGTTATTAAGAAAAAAATTGCGAAGAAGCTTAAAGTTCCGATTGATTATATAGTTAGATATAATCTTTTTAAGGAAGCTGTTGATGCTAGAAATAAAGAAGATATTCGTTTAGTTTGTGGATATGATGTTGAATTAACAAAAGAAGAAGTCTATTTAAAAAAGTTTCCAAACATGAAATCTCCAGATAATAAATATCAATATGTTGAGTGTGGAGAGTTGCCTCTTACATACGCACCTATTGTGGTGGGTACTGGGCCTTGTGGTCTTTTTGCAGGTTTAATTTTGGCTCAAATGGGATATAATCCAATTATAATTGAGCGTGGAAAACACATTGATGCAAGAGTTAAAGATGTTGAAAATTTTTGGACAACTGGGAATTTTAATCCAAACTCTAACGTTCAATTTGGAGAAGGAGGAGCAGGAACTTTTTCTGATGGGAAGTTAGTAACTCAAATTAAAAATAAACGAGGAACTAAAGTTTTGGAAGAGTTTGTTCGAGCAGGAGCGCCAGAAGAAATTTTATATAACAACAAACCTCATATTGGAACAGATATTTTGAGAGATGTAGTTAAAAATATTAGATTAGAAATCGAGAAGCTGGGAGGAGAATTCCGTTTTGAGACATGTCTTACTAATATTAAGGAAGAAAATGGTAAATTAGTTGCTATTGAAGTTAATAATTGTGAGTGGATAAATGCTGAAGTTTGTGTATTGGCGCTTGGACATAGTGCAAGAGATACTTTTTCGATGTTGCACACTTCTAATGTAGAAATTGCTCAAAAACCTTTTGCTATGGGAATGAGAATTGAACATTTGCAAGAGTGGATTGATGAAGCTCAATATGGTGAATTTAAGGACCACCCAAACCTTAGACCTGCTGATTATAAAGCTGTTCATCACTGTGATAATGGTAGAACAGTTTATAGTTTTTGTATGTGTCCAGGGGGTTATGTTGTAGCTTCGGCATCAGAAGAAAATGCTATAGTGACTAATGGAATGAGTGAATTTAAACGTGATGGTAAAAATGCAAATAGTGGAATTTTGGTAAATGTTAAACCTGAAGATTTTGGAAGTGAGAACCCTCTAGCTGGAGTTGAATTACAAAGAAATTTAGAAAAGTTAGCTTATAAATTAGGTGGTGAAAATTATAATGCACCTGTGCAAACTGTTGGGGATTTCTTAAATAATAAGGAAACTACTAAAATTGGAATTGTAAAACCAACGTACAAGCCTGATGTTAAAGGCGCAAATTTACGAGCGAATTTACCTACTGAAATTGGAAATTCAATTGCCGAAGCTATAGAGGTTTTTGGAAAGAAAATTAAAAACTTTGACCATAAAGAAGCAATCTTTACTGGATTTGAAACTCGTAGTTCTTCACCAATTCGTATTTTTAGAGAGTCTAAAACTTTTGAGAGTAATATTTCTGGGTTATACCCTGCAGGTGAAGGAGCAGGATATGCAGGGGGGATTACTTCTGCTGGTGTAGATGGAATTATGGTAGCTGAGGCGATTGCCAAAAAGTATTGTAATAATTAGATTTTAAACGACAAGAAGTATGATTTATTTGAAATACTATGTAACTATATGTATTAATTTTTATGAAACACGTTGCATTTTGTAAAAAGACGTGTTATACTTCTAAAGTGTTATTATTCGGGTGGTCCTCTAATGAAAAAAGTATATTAAGAACACCTCTGTGAAAAGGAGAAAATAAGATGAAAAACCAAATTATTCAAGAGATTGAAAACGAACAATTAAAAGCTGAAGTAACACCATTTAATGTAGGTGATACTGTACGTGTTTATGCAAAAATTAAAGAGGGACAAAGAGAACGTATTCAAATGTTTGAAGGTATCGTTCTTAAGCGCCAAAACGGTGGAGCTCGTGAAACATTTACAGTAAGAAGAATGTCACACGGAGTTGGAGTTGAAAAAACTTGGCCAGTACATTCACCAAATGTAGAAAAAATCGAAGTTATTCGCCGTGGTAAAGTTAGAAGAGCTAAATTAAATTACTTACGTGGACGTATTGGTAAACGTGCTAAAGTTAAAGAATTAGTAAGATAATTATTATTAAAGGGACTTTATATAGTCCCTTTTTGTGTACAGAGAGAGGAACTTTTAGTTTGAGAAACAAGTTATCAAAATATCCTCTATTAAAAGATGTAATTATTGCAATTATTATTTGTGCAGTATTATTAAATGTGGGGCAAATTTTTCAGGTTCAAGGCGACTCAATGTATCCTACTCTTGAAGATGGGCAATTGGTTATGTTAAATAAGTTATATTACAAAGTTTCCACTCCACAAGTTGGGCATATTATTGGTACGCAAATAGAAGATAAAGATTTTAATGCAGTTAAACGAATTATTGGTGTTCCACATGATATTATTAATTATAAAGAGGGTATACTTTATGTAAATGATATGCCAATAAATCTAATGGAAGTTAGAGATAGAGGTGATATTGAATATCCGTTTGTTGTTCCAGAAAACGAATATTTTGTATTAGGTGATAATTTAGATGAAAGTATAGATAGTCGTTATGAAATTATTGGTTGTGTATCTGAAGAAAATATTATAGGCAAAATAGGCGTTAGATTATGGCCACTAATTCAAGATAGTTTTATTATAAAATAGTACTTTAGATAAAAGGAGAAAATATGCAAATTCAATGGTATCCAGGTCATATGACCAAAACAAAGCGTCTTATTGAGGCAAATATTAAATTGGTAGATATAGTAATTGAGCTGCTCGATGCAAGAGCCCCTTATAGCACAAGAAATCCAGATATAGATAAGCTTGCTGGGCATAAACAAAGAATAATTTTGCTAAATAAAGCTGACCTTGCTGATCCAAAAGTTACAGAAAGTTGGATTAAATGGTATACGAGTGCCAATGTTCGTGTTGTGCCTGTAGTTTCAACGTCTGGAAAAGGAATTAAAGATGTTATTCGAGTTGCTGAGGATATGATGAAAGAACGAATTGAAAAAGACAAAGCTCGTGGTAGAATTTATCGTCCAATCCGTGCTATGATTGTTGGTATTCCAAATGTTGGAAAATCTACGTTTATTAATTCTTTAGTAGGAAAAGGAGCAACCAAAACTGGAGATAAACCTGGAGTTACAAAGGGTAAGCAGTGGGTTAAAATTAAAAAAGGGTTTGAACTTTTGGATATGCCAGGAATTTTATGGCCAAAATTTGAGGATCAATTAGTTGCCCAAAAACTTGCATACTTAGGGTCGATTAATGATAATATTTTAGATAGTTCAGAGCTTGCTATAAATTTTATTGGTCACAGTAAATCTTATTTTATGCCAAGTATGATGGAGCGTTATAAATTAGAAGATTATTCGGAATTAGAAAATCATGCAGTGTTGTTAAAAATTGGTGAGAACCGTGGGTTGCTTAGTTCGGGTGGTTCAATTGATGAAGAACGTACATCAAAAATTATAATTGATGAATTTAGATCTAATAAAATAGGCAAAATAACTTTAGAAGTTCCAGAAGATTTGATTAAGGGGTGATGAAGTTTGAACGAGCAACTTAATAAGGTTCATGAATTTTTGATGTTTATAATTGAACCGATTTTGGCAATTTTAGCAGCATTATTAATTTCACATTTTCTTATGGCTCACACCACAATTCCTACAGGTTCTATGATACCAACCATAAATATTAACGACCATATGATTATAAATCGTATTCCATATTATTACCGTAATCCAGAAAGAGGAGAACTCGTAATTTTTAGATATGAAGGTCAAAATTTAATTAAAAGAGTTGTTGGAATGGCTGGAGATATTATTGACATGGAGGGAGGACGAGTGTATATTAATGGGGAAGAGTTTGATGAACTAGAATATATTAATACACCAAATACTACTTATCCTCAATTTATAAAATACCCCTATACAGTTCCAGAAAATTCGTATTTTGTAATGGGTGATAACCGAGAAAATAGCGGAGATAGTAGGAGTTTTGGGGCAGTAACTAGAGCAGATATTATTGCAACTGGAGGATATAGAATTTATCCATTCAACAATTTAGGTTGGGTACGTTAGTTTTAAGGGGGGTCAAGTGTTATGATTAGGGTTTGGCGTTTGTTGCATGATGCTGCAGAATTAATTGTAGCTTGTTTGGTAGGAATTTTAATTTTTCAGTTTATAGGAGCAAAAACTTATGTGCCAACTGGCTCTATGATACCTACAATCAATATTGATGACCATATGTTAATTACAAATGTTCCCTATTATTATCGCCACCCAAAACAAGGGGAAATTGTGATTTTTAGATTAGGGGATCAAAATGTTGTTAAGCGTGTTATTGGTATGCCTAATGATGTAATTAATATTTCAGGTGGAAAAGTGTATGTAAATGATGTTGAAATTGATGAAAGTAACTATGTAAATGAGGTAAATGTAACGTTTCCTCAAGTTATTCAATATCCATATTTAGTACCAGAAAATTCGTATTTTGTACTTGGGGATAATCGCACAGGCAGTGGAGACAGCAGAAGTTTTGGAGCAATAAGTAGAGATGATATTTTTGCAACGGGAGCATATAGAGTTTATCCGTTTGATAATGTTGGATTAATAAAATAAAGTTGGCTTCTACTGTTGTGGTAGGAGCTTTTTTGTAATATAAAAAGTTAAAAATTTGGAGGAAATTATGACTATAAAAGAGATTAACGAATTATTTAAAAATACTAAAGATGAAAATTTGGAAAAATTGTGTAATCAGTTTTGTGAAGATAATCGTACAGGGGTACAGAAAATTCTTGCCTCTGCTGAAGGTAGAATTAAGAAATTTGAGAAGGAACTGTTGGAGTATGAAGCAAGATTGGCGTTAGATGAAAGTTTTCATAATAAAAAAAGAATTTTGGTGGGAATAGATGAAGTTGGTCGTGGACCTTTGGCAGGACCAGTTGTAGCTTGTGCTGTAATTTTGCCATATGATGTAGATTTATTTGGTATCAAAGATTCTAAAAAGCTTTCTAAGGAGCAGAGAGAAATTTTTTATGAAAAAATTATGGAACAAGCTATATCCGTTGGAATTGGGTTGGTTGAGCATGATGAAATTGATAAAATAAATATTTTACAAGCAACATTTAAGGCGATGAGAGAGGCCCTTTTAGATTTGAAAATGGATTATGATGTAATTGCTGTTGATGGAAATTTGAAAATTGAATATATCACTTGTGAGCAACACACCATAACAAAAGGTGATGATAAGAGCGTAGTTATTGCGGCTGCTAGTATCGTAGCAAAAGTAACTCGTGATAGGATAATGAATAAATATTCGGAAGAGTTTCCACAATACGATTGGAATTCTAACAAAGGTTATGGATCGCAAAAACATTATGATGCTATAAAAGAACATGGAATTACGCCACTTCATAGAAAAAGTTTTCTAACAAAGATAGTTGTCCATTGGTAATAGTTTACAAAATTACAAGTTATAGCTTGTCAAAACAACTAAAATAGTATTATCAAAAGTCGTCCTTAAGTAATATATTAATATTGATTTTAATTTAATATACAACATATTTTAGGGAGGATTTTATATTATGAAAAGAATTAGCCCAAGACGAAAGATGATTGCTTTACTACTCAGCTCAACGATGGCGGCAGGGTCTGGCGTTATGATAGGTGCATTACCTATTACAACTGTACGTGCTGCAACTACTGCAACATACGATATTGCAACTGCCGATGTTACAATCTCAGATGATGGCACTTATTTAATTACTGGAAGTTCTAGCGCAAATAACATTACAGTTGCTGATGGTGTTACTTGTACTCTTGAGTTTTCATCTAGCACAGAAATTACGTTAGGTAGCAACTCTGATAAAAGTGCATTAGTATTATCAGATAATTCAAATGTAACAATTATTATTCCAGAAGATGATGCGAGCTTTAAACTTACAACATTAGCTAATAATAAAGCAGGTATTAACGTTCCACCATCGGCAACTCTTACAATTAACTGTTATGAGCCAAACGGTCTGATGACAGTAAGTGGTGGGGATAACGGAGCTGGAATTGGTGGAAATGATAACCAATCTTCAGGGACTGTTAATATTATATCAACAAATCCTACTACTAATGAGTTTGTAAACAGTGGGACTTCTATTAATATTCAAGGTGGCCAAAATGGAGCTGGAATTGGTGGTGGAAACGGAGCTGATGGTGGTACTTTTAATATGACAGGAGGTCAAATTACTGTTTCTCAAGGAAATGGAGGAGCTGCTATTGGTGGTGGTTTTGGTGGTTCTGGAGGGACTGTAACTATTAGTGGAGGAACTGCAACCCTTACAAATACTCAAGGTGGTCAAGGGAAAAGTATCGGTTCGGGAGCAAATGGTACTAGTCAAGGAACGTTTTCTACAGGAACTAACGGAAATGCTTATATTTATGCTCCACAAGGAATTTTAAATGTTACACAAGATACCGATGAAACTTCTACAACTGGTTGGAGTGGAGTAATTTATAATGGTGAAAAAGGCTATGTTTATGGAAATAATATTACATTAACAACTGATGCTGTAGTTCCTATTTCTAATGCTGTTAAAGATACAACAACAGAGCTAATTATTGAAGATGGCAAAACTTTAACTATTGGGCCTGGCGTATCATTTAATGTAGAATATACTGAAAATAACGTGGACACTTCAGATATTACTAACGCTGAAATTGAAGCTGGAGGAACTCTTGTTAATGAAGGTTATTTTCAGTTAACTGGAAATCTGGATAACTATGGAACGTTTATGAACGGAACTAAAGACTATCAAGGGACGCTAGATGGAAGTAATATAACGTATGAAAAAGGAGGTTCAAATTTTAATAACTATGCAACCTACGTCAATAATGGAGGTCTTTTACCAGGAACAACATTAACTACATTAGACCCAACTGCATCAGAAAATTTACAAAGTAATCTTTATTCTTTTAGTTTAAATAAATCTAGTGATGATGCAACCTTTGTAACTACGATTTTTGATGCAAACAATGTAGAAGATTTGGTGTGGGACAGTGCATCTCAAACATATGATACAACTTCAGTAACTGTAACTTATGAGTACACAGATAGCAAAATAGACCCAACACCAACATTTGATACAATTACAATGTTAGGGCAAACGTTTACAATTAACACTACGTATAGATATAATGGGCCAACGTATACAGATGATATTGGGCCAACAACTGCTACAGACCCTTCAGCAATCGTATATACACCTATTGCAGGGCTTGCAAATTCTACAGAAGGAGTTACAACAGTAAGTGTATATTACATTATAGAGGAAAACCAAGCAAACGTATCAATTGACCCAAGCTCATCAACAGGAGATACGATTTATTTTGATGGAACACAACAAGTAACACTTTCATCAACAACACCAAATGCAGTTATTCATTATACAACTGACGGAACAGACCCAACAGCCTCATCGCCAACATACACAGCAGGTACACCAATTACATTATCAGATAATGCTACAGTAAAAGCAATAGCGATTGCCCCAGATTATACAGATAGTGATGTTGCTTCTCAAACTTACGAAAAAGAAACGCAAGCAAATGTAACAATTTCACCAAGTTCAGACAGTGGAACAACGTATTTTACAACAGATACGCAAGATGTAACACTAACATCATCAACACCAGATGCAACAATCTATTATACAACAGATGGTTCTACACCAAGTGCAACGAATGGAACAAAGTATGATGGAGCATTCCCAGTAACAAGTGGAACAACAGTAAAAGCAATAGCGATTGCCCCAGATTATACAGATAGTGATGTTGCTTCTCAAACTTACGAAAAAGAAACGCAAGCAAATGTAACAATTTCACCAACAGCAACAGGAACGTATTACTATTCAACATCAACACAACAAGTAACACTTTCATCAACAACACCAAATGCAGTTATTCATTATACAACTGATGGAACAGACCCAACAGCTTCATCACCAACATACACAGCAGGTACACCAATTACGGTATCAGGTGATGAAACAGTAAAAGCAATAGCGATTGCCCCAGATTATACAGATAGTGATGTTGCTTCTCAAGAATATGCACCAACAAAACAAATTTCTTTAACAATTTCACCAACGGCAACAGGAACGTATTATTATTCAACTGATGAGCAACAAGTAACATTAACACCATCAACATCAGACTCAACAATCTATTACACAACAGATGGTTCTACACCAAGTGCAACAAACGGAACAAAATACACAGGTCCATTTGATATTTCTGGTGATAAAACAGTAAAAGCGATTGCAATTCCAACAACATCAGAGTATACAGAAAGTAGCGTTGTATCTCAAGAATATGCACCAACAAAACAAATCTCGGTAACTATTTCACCATCAGCAGTAGGTGACTATTATTTTGATGGGACACAAGATGTAACACTTTCAGCATCAACGCCAGACTCAACAATTTATTACACAACAGATGGTTCTACACCGAGTGCAACAAACGGAACAAAATACACAGGTCCATTTGATATTTCTGAGGATACAACAGTAAAAGCGATTGCAGTTCCTGATGATACATCAGAATACACAACAAGCAACGTTGCAACTCAAGTATACGACAAAACTCCATTAGGTGGAACTCTTACAACTGCTGATGATGGTACTACAACTAGCACCTTCCCATATGGCAGCACAATTACAGCTACAGCTACGCCAACAGAAGGTTTTGCAGACCCAGACGATATTACAGCCAAACTTTACGTTGGAAATACTCTTCTTGGAACATCGCCAGTTATTGATGAGAAAAGTTCTACATCATTTAATATTAATACAGCTGATGTAACTGTTAATCCATCAACTTCAACTGATACTAACGCATTAAAAATAGGAGCAAATACTTTAAAAGTTGTATTTACTAGTGGCGACCAAACTTATACAACAACAGCAAATGTTGATATAACTCCAAAAGAATTAACTTGGGATACTACAGGTGTTAGTGTAAATTCTAAAACTTATGATGGAACGACAACAGCAACTTTATCTTCTCAGCCAACTTTATCAGGAGTAGAGCCAAATGATACTGTAACCGTAAAAGAAGGAGATGCAAATTTTGATACTGCAGAAGTTGGAACTAATAAGCCCGTTACAGCGACAAATTATGGAATTGACTCTACAGGTGATTATTATAAATATACAATTGATACACAACCAACTTTACCAAATGGAGATATTACTGCTGAGAAAGTTCAACCTCCAACGATTTCCCCAGACGGTGGAAGCTTTGCCGATGACCCAACAGTAACTCTTGCAACTACAACGCCAGATGCAACTATTTATTACACAACAGATGGAACATCTCCAACGGCAACAAATGGAACAAAATATACAGGTCCATTTACAACATCACTACCATCAACAGTAAAGGCTGTGGCTATTTTAAATGAAGGTGGAATTTCTACAAGTAGTACGATAACTAGTGCCGACTTTACTCCAATAGAAGTTGCAGCACCAACAATCACACCAGATGGTGGAACAGTACCACAAGGTCAGCAAGTAACTCTTACAACAACTACAGCAGGAGCAACTATTTATTATACAACTGATGGTTCAACTCCTAGTGCAACAAGTGGTATTAAATATACAGGGCCATTTGACTTAAGTAATTTACCATCAACAGTGAAGGCAGTAGCAGTTTTAGACGGTGTAACTAGCCCAGTAACTAGCGCCGAATTTAATCCAGCAGCAGTTGCAGCACCAACAATTTCTCCAGATGGCGGAACAGTATCTTCGGGGCAACCTGTAACACTCACAACAACAACACCAGATGCAACTATTTATTACACAACTGATGGTTCAACTCCTAGTGCAACAAACGGCACAAAATATACAGGGCCATTTGACTTAAATAATTTACCATCAACAGTGAAGGCAGTAGCAGTTTTAGACGGTGTATCTAGTACAGTAACTAGTGCAACTTTTAATCCAATAGAAGTAGCAACTCCAGTAATTTCGCCTACTAGTGGAACGTTTGCTAACGACCCAACAGTAACAATTACAACAACGACAGCAGGAGCAACTATTTATTATACAACTGATGGTTCAACTCCTAGTGCAACAAACGGCACAAAATATACAGGACCGTTTACAGCGTCATTACCATCAACAATTAAAGCAGTAGCAGTTCTTGATAATGTAACAAGTAATGTAGCAAGTGAAAATTATTCGCCAGAAAGTCAAGTTGTAGCACCTGTTATTTCGCCAGAAAGTGGAACAATTACAACAGGTTCAGCAATTACAATTACAACAACAACTCCAGATGCGAATATTTATTACACAACAAACGGCACAACTCCAAGCCCAACAAATGGCACAAAATATACTGGCTCATTCCCACTTAATACATTGCCAGCTACAGTAAAAGCTATAGCTACTGCTCCTGATATGGAAAATAGCCCAGTAACTACGGCTCAATATTCACCAGAAGGGCAGGCAGTAGCACCAACAATTTCTCCAGATGGAGGGACGTTTGCAACTGACCCAACGGTAACTCTTACAACTCCAACTAAAGATGCAACTATTTATTATACAACAAATGGCACAACTCCAAGTGCAACAAACGGCACAAAATATACTGGGCCATTTACAACATCGTTACCATCAACAATTAAAGCAATTTCGGTAGCTCCAGATATAGAAGATAGTCCAGTATCAACTGCAGACTTTGCACCAGAACAAGTTGCACCACCAACAATTACTCCAGATGGTGGAACTGTACCTTTAACTCAACAAGTAACGCTTGTAACAACAACGACAGGAGCAACTATTTATTATACAACAGATGGCACAACTCCAAGCCCAACAAATGGAACTAAATATACTGGACCATTTACACTAAGCAATTTACCATCAACAGTAAAAGCTGTGGCAGTAGTTGGAGACCAAACAAGTACAGTAACTTCAGCAACTTTTGACCCAGAAAAACAAGTATCAACACCAGTAATTACTCCAGAAAGTGGAACGTATGCATCAAATCCAACAGTAACAATTACAACAACAACACCAGATGCAATTATTTATTACACAACTGATGGCACAACACCAAGCCCAACAAACGGTACTAAATATACAGGACCATTTACAGCATCATTACCATCAACGATTAAAGCAGTAGCAGTAGCTCCAGATATGGAAAATAGCGATGTGGCAACGGCTACTTATTCACCAGAAAAACAAGTATCAACACCAGTAATTACTCCAGAAAGTGGAACGTATGCATCAAATCCAACGGTAACAATTACAACAGCAACACCAGATGCAATTATTTATTACACAACTGATGGCACAACTCCAAGCCCAACAAACGGAACTAAATATACAGGGCCATTTACAGCATCGTTACCATCAACAATTAAAGCAGTAGCAGTAGCTCCAGATATGGAAAATAGCGATGTGGCAACGGCTACTTATTCACCAGAAGGGCAGGCAGTAGCACCAACAATTTCTCCAGATGGTGGAAGCTATACAACTGACCCAACGGTAACTCTTACAACTCCAACTAAAGATGCAATTATTTATTATACAACAGATGGCACAACTCCAAGTGCAACAAACGGCACAAAATATACAGGGCCATTTACGGTGGATTTACCATCAACAGTAAAAGCGATTTCGGTTGCTCCTGATATGAAAGATAGTGCTGTAACGAGTGCTACATTTACAAAGACAGCCAAAGTAAAAACTCCAACAGTAACTCCAAGTAGTGGTTCTTTTGATGGAAATATTACCGTGAATATTTATGTGGAAAATGTAACTTATGATACGATTATTTATTACACAACAGATGGCACAACTCCAACCAAAGAAACGGCTAAAATTTACACTGGGCCAATCGTTATTAACAACACTACAGTTATTAATGTAATTGCAACTGCTGCAAATATGGAAGATAGTGAAGTTATAAAAGTTGTATATGTATTAGAAGAACCTAGCCACACAACTAGTTCAAGTGGCAGTTCAAGCAGTAGCTCAAGTTCTACGACTACAACAACTACGACTACTGAACCAACAAGTACTGTAGTTAGTGAAATGTGGCATAGCAATATTAGCATTACAGAGTATTTTGTAACAGAAGGCATTGAGCATGACCCAGTAACAGAGGAGCATAATAGTTGGGTATCATTTGATGTATCAAGCTTTGATTATACAGAAGAAAGAGAAGGTATGTTACTACGTTCAGAAACTATTGATGTGTTGTTTGATAAAAATGCAATAGACCACTTTAGAGATTTAGAGGACGAAGCAATTTTTGTAAAAGCACGATTGGTAGAAGATGTTAAACTCTCAAGAGGATACTCACACGTAACTCATAGCGAACAATCTTTAGAAATTATACTAATTGATGATAAAGGAAATCTAGTTACAGACTTGGGTAATGGAAATATGTACGTAGGTCTAAACTATGAAGTAGAAGGCGTAAACCCTAACAAAGTAGTAATTTTAAATACTGATAGTGACGGATTAACAACGCTTAACCCATTCTCAAGCTATGATGACGAGCTAGAGAGCTTGGTATTTAAAACTACAACGCTTGATTACTTTACAGTTGCTGTACCAGAAGGTCAAGATTTTGTTGACATCTCAGGTTCATTGTACACAGATGCGATTGAATTTGTAAATGCACGAGAATTATTCTATGGTGTAAGTGAAGATGTTTTTGCACCAGAGAGAGAGTTAACAAGAGGAATGTTTATTACAATTTTGGGTAGATTACAAGGGATTAACCCATTAAATTACAGCACAGATACAGAATTTATTGATGTATCAGAAACTGCATACTACGCTCCATATGTAGAGTGGGCAAAAGAAAATGGCATTGTTCAGGGCATTTCAGCAGATGAATTTGCACCAGATGCACTCATTAATTTCTATGATATGACTTTAATTTTGACTAGATATGCAAACGAAATTAGCAATTACAATTGGTCAGTAGATAGATTTTTGACTTTATTAGTTGGAGATATGATTGAGGACCACACAACTTACACACCATTAACTCGTGATGAAGTTGCAAAAATCTACAAAGAATTTATTGATGCAATTTTATATTGGGATCAACTTTAATTAAAATTTAAGCTATAGCCATCTTGGTTATAGCTTTTTTGTTGACAAAATAAATTTAAATATGTAATATTAAGAAGTCTAATAAATTTACATCAAAGGAGAAATGCATGAATAAAAAGTTAACCGAAACCTTGTCCAAACAACAAATTTTAAATATCGTTATTTCACGGACGGAAAAACAACTCATCAGCAAATATGATAAGCAACAATTAACGGAAATTTATATTTTCTTATTTAAAGTAGAGCCTATAAAATCCAAAACAAAAGCTGTACTAGCCCAAGAAATTAAGGAATTTGCAAATGAAATTAATAATATGCCAAAAGTTAATATTTCTAAAAAACCAATTCAATATCAAAGTTCTACAGAAGAAGCAGAACAACCAATCCAATATCAAAATTCTACAGAAGAAGCAGAACAACCAATCCAATATCAAAGTTCTACAGAAGAAGTAGAGCAACCAATTCAATATCAAAGTTCTACAGAAGAAGCAGAGCAACCAATCCAATATCAAAATTCTACCGAAGAAGCAGAACAATTAGACGTAAATTCTACCGAAGAAAATATAGTTACAGTTGAATATTCAAATTCAGTTGAGGAGCTTCCGTATACCAATTATATAGAAACAACTCCAACAAAATCCAAATGTTCAAAAGAAAATATCAAGCTTTTATTAATTATATTGTTTGGAGTTTTCTCAATAATACGCCCAATGTTGACCTCAAATAATAACGCAATTCCTGCCATGAGTAACGAAATAGCAATTGTTGAAGAGGTTATAGAAATAGTTGAGCAAATTGAAATTCCAAAAGAGGTTACTCCTCCAACTATTGAAGAAATGTTATCAGGAGCAGGATATAAAGTTTTAGATATTGTTGAGGAAGCTCAAATTTTTACTGTAAATTTTGAAGTCCAATTTGATGACCCAACAGATTATCAATTTGATACAATGGCCAAGATTTTTATAAGTAAATTTGAACAAGAGTTTAGTTTTGACGAGTTACATATAAACTTTTTGGATAAAAACTTCAACTTTTTAACTACAATAGTAACTCCAGAAATAGAAGAAATTGTTGAGATTATCGAACAAGCACAAGAGCCAACACCAGTTGTAGATCAAGCTCCAGAGCCTCCAGTACCTGCTCCTGTAGTTGAGCCAGCACCTGTTGTGGAAACAAAACAAGCTACAGTATTTGTAACAAGAACTGGTGCAAAATATCATAGCGCAACTTGTCGATATTTGAAATCAGTAGCAGGAGAATATACGGCAGCTGAAGCCAAATCAAGAGGGTACGACCCTTGTTCAGTTTGCCAATAATTAAAAGCTATAGCCATCTTGGTTGTAGCTTTTTTGTTGACAAAATAAATTTAAATAGGTAATATTAAATTAGTGAATAACTTTACATAAAGAGGAGAATTTAATGGCAAATAAACCAACTGTTCCAACAACTGAACCAGAAATATTAGAAATTGTTAAATCTCGTACAGAACAACAACTAGTCAACAAATATGATAAGCAACAATTAACAGATATGTACATTAGTATATTTAAGGTAGAGCCTGACCCATCAAAAACAAAAGCTATACTTGCCGAAGAAATTAAGGCAGTAACCCAAGTAATTATTGATATTCCAAGGCTTGGCGTTTCTAAACCACAAGAAGAAGTTATAGAAGTGGAAGAAGTTATAGAAGTGGAAGAAATTGTGGAGGAATGTGTAGAAATTATAGAAGAAGAACCTCCAAAGCCTCCAAAGAAAAAATCAACAAATAAAAAATCAACTAAGAAAAAGTCGTCTAAGAAAAAATCAGCAAAACAAGAAATAATGGGATTTTTTGGAATATTATTGTTGATGATGGTTTCTGCTATGGGTCAGGCTGAAACTCCAGAAACTACTATTCAAGTTTCGGCAAATGAAGGCAAAATGGAATACTTTTTTTCTGGAGAAGGGTATAAAGTTGTAGATTTGATGGAAGTAGTAAACGGAGGAGTTACGTTGTATGAAGTAGATTTAGTAGTTGATGAGGACGCAACAGAAACAGAGCTACAGTTGATGGCTCAAGATTTTAAAACTAAATTAGAGGACAAGTATAATTTTGATGAATTAGAACTTTATTTTTATAACGAAGATAAAACAAGTATTTTACAGTTGATTAGCTACCCTATTAATAAGGAAGAAACTGCCCAAATTGAAGAGGAAATTTTGGAAGAAGTTGGGCTAGATATGGTATATGTAACGATAAATAGAGATTATTATCATACTCTAACTTGTAGATATTTGCCGTCGGTAGATAGGGAATATAGTGTTGATGAGGCTGAATTAAGAGGCTATGAGCCTTGTGAAATTTGCCAATAAAAAGTTATAGCCACTTTGGTTATAGCTTTTTGGTAAAATTTGTCAAAAATTCATTTCACATTGACAAAAACTGGGTAAAGCTTTAATATTATAAGTAAGAAATTTTTACAATTATTTACATGAGGAGGAGCAAAAATGAAGCAAAGATTTAAAACTATGTTGGTATTAGCAGGGATTGTAGGAATATTTTCTCCTAACTATTTCCCAATAATAGCTCAAGAAGAAATTGCAATTTTGGAAACTTTGGAGCAAGAAGAAACTTTGGAGTTATGCTATGAAATATTAGATATTGTAGATTTATCAATAGATAATATAAATCCAACCTATGAAATCAACGTAGCAATCCAAGAAGATAAGCAAAATTTACATATTATAGCAGAAGAAATTTCTCAAAATTTTCAAGAGGAACACGAGTTTGATTTTTTAAATATAAATTTTTGTAACGTAGCATTTGAAGAAATCGAAGTTATATTAGAAGAAAATGAAGAGGTTGTCACTCAAAGAAATATCATTTTTTCAGAATTAATTGGAATTATGGGATACTCAATTATTTCAACTGAAGAAGGCAATGCCCCTACATATGAGATAGGTTATACTCAAGTTAAAGAATTACCTATTATTGAGGAAACTCCTGTTGGATATACAGTTTACGTTACAGAAAGTGGAACTAAATATCACACATCAGGTTGTCAACATCTAAAATCGGACGGAGGTTCATACTCATTAGAACAAGCTATAGAACTTGGGTATGAGGCTTGTAAAGTTTGCAAACCATAAGCGTAGTCATAAGGCTAGGCTTTTTTTATTTTAACCAGAAAATATACGGATAATTATTCATAAATCAAGCTATAAAAAATCTTTGCTTAAAGTTCAAAATAACTATAAAAAAAGTATATCATATTAAGATTATGCTTTGTTTTTGCGTTTTGAAAAAAGGTGAAATTCAAAAATCGTGATGACAGTACTTTTTTGTCCTCTTTATTAAAGAAAATTAGGTGATTACATATAAAGTTGAACATAATTATCTGAAATTAATCTTCAACAAGTAAAAAAGCACATAGGTACTATGTACTTTTTGGAGATTTAATGTTAAAGTATAAAAATGCAATTATTTTGTAAATATGCGTTTCATTCCAACCGAGCCATCTAAATACTCAAATTCAATGCCAGTAGCTCCAGCTAAAGTGGATGGCAATTGTGTTGAGGAAAAAGCTACGGGGGGTGCAGGCATCCCGGTGCCTGACACCCGAGAACTAGTAGGATTGTGGCTGGTGAAGGTTTCAGGCATCCCGGTACCCGATAACCTGTAGTGAATGGGATTGTGGGTGGCAGATATTTCCAGCATCCTGGTGCCGTGCGAATCTGCTGTGTGCAAGGGGTGAGATGATGAGACAGAGTGTGAATGTTGGGCTGGCATCCCGGTGCCATGAACCTCAACCGGATACGAGGGAGGGACTATGGGACCTGGTAGCCCGGTACCAGGTACCCCGAGAGAATTAGGGTTAGGAGGAATAGAGGAAGTAGCAGGCATCCCGGTGCCACGTGAAACTACAGCAGAAATAGTATGAGGCTGGGAAAAAGAGGTTATTGGAAAGGCAGGCGACCCGGTGCCAGAAGCTGCTGCAGTAAAAGATGGCTGAATAGAGTGAGAGGAAAGAACCTGAGGGCCGGCATCCCGGTGCCAGGTTCCCCCTGCCTGGCTGTTTGGGGAACATTGAGGAGAAAAGTGCAGGCAGCTGCATCATGCACCCTAGGAAAAACAGACTGAGGGTGTGGCAGTGAATTAGGCCTAGAGGTAGCAGGCAAGCTGTCACCATGCCTGTGAAAAGAAGAGGTTAGAGAAGGACTTTTGTTTTGGTAGGTAGAGGCCCTCTTCTGGTTCCGGTGGGCCGTCTGGGTACAGCTGTTTTCGGATTGCATGGTGACGTCATGCGGAAGTGCGCCGGAGTGGTCATTGTGGCTAGGATAACAAACAGACATGAGTTTGTGGAAAAGTTTAACCTTATTATCTGAGCATTGGAAATGTACTTGCCTGTCCTTCAGTGCCTTTTGGAGGGAGGCTACTGTCCAGTCCGATATCAATCGGACCAATTCCAAAGTATTCGATCAACTTCAGGGGTTTCCTATACGTTAACAATATGTCATCCAACAGATGTGTGTGTGTGTGTGTGTTTATTTGATTTTTTTAGGTCCCTCTTCTTCTTCTTCTTCTTCTTCTTCAACATTTACAAAACTTTCAGCAGGTGAAGAAAATTTCTGGGTTTATTGCTTTTTTAAGAATTATTATTTTAAGTTCAGCTTTTTTTCTTTTTTAAAAAAATATTTTTGTCTTGTCTGCCTGTTCCTCATGGATTCTTACTTTGACATGCTTATGTAGAAAAGATGGACTCCTCTCACTATAAGAGATTCCCCTATAAATTCCAGCCCTGTGCATTTATCAGATTCAACCATAAAACTTTAATTTTCCTCGTCATGGACTAAAACAGGATTATCTTATTTTTAAAACCTGTCTTGGTCCAAAGTTTGTCCTTTTGTTTCTGTCTGATTGTCTTTAGGACTTCCTCTCCTTTTCTTCTCAGCATCGACAGTTTTACAGGCGTTTTCATTTTTCAACCATGTTCTCTCTCCTCTGTGATATGAAGCCAAAGAGTGTTCCTCGGGTTCTGTGTGACGCCCAGCTGTTTTTATGTTGAATACCAAACTTTGACTTTCTAACAGCTGCAAATAGACCCAGAGGTATTTAAGCTGCTGTAACTTTTTTTTTTTTTCAGATTTATTTTTGTGTCTTCACACCACAGCAAAGGAAGAGCAGCCTGAGATCTGGTTGAAGAGTAAACTTTCAGCTTCAATTCACAAGGCACCAAAATCCCAAGAAACCAGAAATGTTTTTTTATTCTGACAGAATCTTGTCACCAATCATATCTGGTGCTAATGTGGAGATTTTTTTGACAAGCTTTGTGCCAGGTCAAATGCTGTGCAGTCCACACACAGCTGCTCACAGCAGGTGAAGCAGTTCAACTGTTCTTCGTCAGTCTGTGATCGTAAATCAAAGGTGAAGACCGACAACTGAGCAACTGTGGAGTTTTTACAGGTGTGTCCCAACCTGTCAGTGATTAAAAACAGCGAGTCATTAGTTTCGTTTCATAAGAACAGGAGCCTGAACACCTGACACACGTAACCAGGACGAGTTCACAGCCTGCAAACTTTGAAACTTTATGAATAAAGAAGCAGACATTTAGAGAGAGGTCAATATGTGTATAGATGTGTATTTATTTATTTTATTGAGTTTTAGGGGACAGCGTGCACATACATTAGTCATTTTCAATGAATGAAGAGATGCATGCACCAGATTTAGCAGAAAGCTCATTTCCATTTGAAGTCCCAACATAAAACAAAAAACATGACACGGCATACATGATGTAATACACACATGACAAACATTACCTGTACACAACATACAATCTTAAAAGCCCTAAAGTGCTTAGTATAGCATCCTGGTACGATAAGAGTAGAAATGCAATATGAACAGACAATAAGTTACCAACTAATGTAAGTTATTTAATCGGTCAAAGGATTTTCATCAGGGCAAAACAATCCTCACAAAGAAGTATGAATTACACCTGTGCTGAGTTACCAATGTTCCGCTGGGAGTTGTAGTTAAAAGACACTTTGTAGTTCTCTAGGTGCATGCATATGTATATATAGCTCACCTACATTAAACAGATGGGGCACATATTGAGAGTATGTTGTATACAGTGTATATGTTTTAGATGGTTGTCTATAGGTTTGGTAAACTTAAATTACTGCTATACTTTGTCTTGGTTATCTAATGTTTTGTTTGCACACTGTGGGCCCATCTTGATGTATACTCTCATGATATGTCCTGTCAATTTAATGTGATCTACATACAGTATATGTGCACACCTAGAGAACTACGAAGTGTCTTTTGAACTACAACTCCCAGCACTGGTAACCAAGCACAGGTGTTA